>JAEYVZ010000055.1 GCA_023431405.1 Actinomycetes bacterium | reverse complement strand
GTCCGGCATCATCGGGCTGTCGGTTCCGGAGGAGTTCGGCGGCGCGGGCATGCTGCAGGACTTCCGCTTCCGCTCGATCGTGCTCGAGGAGACGATCGGTGCGGGCCTCGGGTCGCTGGCCGGTGCGCTGGGCATCCAGGACGACCTCGCGATTCCCTACATCGTGCACATGGGCACCCAGGAGCAGAAGGAGAAGTGGCTCCCCGGCATGGCGACCGGCGAGATCCTCGGCGCCCTCGCGATGACCGAGCCGGGCGCGGGCAGCGACCTGCGCGGCATCAAGACCACCGCCAGGAAGGTCGACGGCGGCTACATCGTCAACGGCGCCAAGACGTTCATCTCCTCGGGCGCGACCGCCGACATGGTCGTGACGTTCGTGAAGACGGGCGAGGGTAACCGCCCCGACGCGTTCTCGCTGCTCATCCTCGAGAACGGCATGGAGGGCTTCGACCACGGCAAGAAGCTGCACAAGATGGGCTTCCAGGGTCACGACACCGCAGAGCTGTCGTTCAGCGACGTGTTCGTGCCGGAAGAGAACCTCATCAGCGGCAAGGAGGGCCAGGGCTTCATCCAGCTGATGATGAACCTGCCTCTGGAGCGTCTGTCGATCGGTGTCGCGGGCGCCGCCGCCGCCCAGGCCGCTCTCGAGTGGACCCTCGCCTACACGAAGGACCGGGAGGCCTTCGGAGAGCGGATCATCGACTTCCAGAACAGCCGTTTCACGATGGCGGACGTCGCGACCACCGTCGATGCCCTCTGGGCTTACATCGACCGGGCGCTGAAGGCCTACGCCGCGGGCAGGCTCACCGCCGAAGAGGCGGCGAAGGTCAAGTACTGGGCCACCGAGCGCGAGTGGGAGGTCGTCGACGCGTGCGTGCAGCTGCACGGCGGCTACGGGTACATCACGGAGTACCCCATCGCCCGCGCCTTCCTCGACGCCCGCGTGCACCGCATCTACGGAGGCACCAACGAGATCATGCGGGAGATCGTCGGGCGCCAGCTCGCCGGCAAGCGCTGACCCCGCACCACCCACCCTCCGAGAGCACCCGTTGCTGTCGGGATCGCCGTTCGCGGCGGTCCCGCAACGGGTGCTCTCGGCGTTGACGGGTGCGCTCGCGGCATCCGTGCGCCGCGGTCTCGGGCGCTTCGGGCGGGAACCGTTTGACAGCGGGCCGCTGACTCCCTACTGTCGTCATGTACATAGTTGTTCATGGACAAAGGAGTCGTGGCGATGAAGATCGCAGTCGTCGGTAGCTATGGCGCCGGCCTCACGATGCGGGTGTCGAAAGCACCGGATGCCGGAGAGACGCTGACCGGAGGGGACTTCGACGAAGGTCCCGGCGGAAAGGGCTCGAACCAGGCCGTCGGCGCCGCCCGACTCGGTGCCGAGGTGTCGCTGCTGACCGCGCTCGGCGACGACGCGTTCGGCGCGAAGGCGCGGGCGCTGTGGGCGTCGGAAGGCGTCGACGCGAGCCATGTCGTCACCACCGCGGCCCCCACCATGGTCGGCTTCATCCTCGTCGAGCCGTCGGGCGAGAACCGCATCGCGATCGCCCCCGGAGCGCTCGACCTGCTCGACGCCGAGGCCGTACGCGGCTTCGCCGACGAGATCGGGTCCGCCGACATCCTCGTCGTCTCCATGGAGATCCCCGAGGCCGCTGTGACCGAGGCGCTGCGCATCGGCCGCGAACGAGGCGTGCGCACCCTGCTGAACCCCGCCCCGGCACGGCCGCTCGCCGACGATGTCTGGTCGCTGATCGATGTGCTGACCCCCAACGAGACCGAGGCGCCTGTACTGCTCGGACTCGACCCCGAGCACGGCCTGAGCGAGACCGAGCTGGTCTCGCAGCTCAGGGAGCGCACGGGCGGCGCCGTCATCCTCACCCGTGGCGGCCGCGGAGCGCTCCTGTCGAGCGACGCGGGCGTCGAAGAGGTCGCGCCGGTTCCGGCTGCCCACGTCGTCGACACGACCGGCGCCGGAGACTCCTTCACCGCGGCGCTCGCGGTGGCGCTGGCCGAAGGCGCCGACCTCGCACACGCAGCCCGATTCGCCGCGACCGCCGGCGCACACGCCGTCACGATCGCCGGGGTCATCCCGGCCCTCCCCACGCGCAGCCAGCTCCCCCGACTCGACAGCCTGATTGGAAACGCCCGATGACCATCACCGCACCGACGCGGTCGACAGCGATCAACCCCCGCAAGCTCCTCCACGCCCGCGAGGCCGGCGTCTTCGCCGCCCTGGTGCTGCTGTTCATCCTCGGCGCCGTGCTTCAGCCGAACTTCGCACAGAGCGGCAACCTCCTGTCGGTCGGCCAGCAGATCTCCCAGATCGGCATCATGGCCATCGGCGCCACGTTCGTGATCGTCAACGGCGAGATCGATCTGTCGGTCGGTTCCATCTATGCGCTGTCGGCCATCACGACCGGTATGGCGATCACCGGCGGGGTCGCGTGGCCGCTCGCGATCCTCATCGGACTCGGCGTGTCTGTCGTGGCGGGTCTCCTCAACGGACTCGCGGTCGTGCTGCTGGGCGTTCCGAGCTTCATCGTCACCCTCGGCAGTCTCAGCGTCTTCCGCGGTGCGACCCTGCTCATCTCCGACGGCGCCCCCATCTCGCTGTCCAGCGACGCTCCCGGTGTGGCGGAGTTCACCCTCATCGGCCAGGGAAGGCTGTTCGGCGTCGTGCCGATGCAGCTCATCATCTTCGCCGTGATCGCCGCGCTCGGCATCGTGCTGCTGGCGCGCTCGCGCCTGGGCTACAACACGTACGCCGTGGGCGGCAACCAGGAAGCGGCCCGCCTCGTGGGGATCAACGTCAAGAGCGTCAAGCTCGCCGCCTTCGTGCTGTCGGGCCTCACGGCCGGCATCTCAGGCGTGCTGGGGCTCTCGTTCCTCTCCTATGTGCAGGGCGTGACCGGCACGGGCCTCGAGCTCACGGTGATCTCGGCCGTCATCATCGGCGGCGCGGCGCTGTTCGGCGGGTCCGGCACGATGTGGGGCACGATCATCGGCGTCGCCTTCATCGGCCTCCTCCAGAACATCCTCAACATCAACGGCATCTCGTCGTTCTGGCAGACGGTCGTCACGGGTCTGGTCATCGTCGCCGCCGTGGCCGCCGACACGTGGCAGCGCCGACGAAAGACCAAGGCCTAGCCCGCACACCCCACCGCCTCTCGTCCGCCGCGCACCTCCGGCAGGCGCGAGTCCACCCGTCGCGCCCTGCGACACCCGACCCGAACCACGGACACCCACGAAGGAGTATCGATGTCCATCTCACGAATCACGAAGCGGCTGCTCGCCACGGGCGCGCTCGTCGCCTCGGCGGCGCTCGCGCTGACCGGCTGCGGTGCCATCACGACCGGAAGCACCGAGTCGCCCGCCGGCGACAGCGGCTTCCAGATCGCCGACTACATCCAGGAGCGCATCGACAGCGGCGAGCCGCTGCGCATCAAGCTCAGCTACCACGACCCCTCGCTCGCGTTCGCGACGCCGATCTCCGCGGGGATGGAGCGGGCGGGCGACGAGCTCGGCGCCGACGTGCAGCTCATCGGTCCCACCGGCGGAGACGCCGCCAAGCAGGTCTCGGAGCTCCAGACCCTCATCCAGCAGAAGTCGGTCGACGCGCTCGCCGTGTCGAGCTCGTCGAGCGACGCGCTGAAGCCGGTGATCGCGCAGGCGTACGACGCCGGCATCCCGATCATCTCCTTCAACACCGACAACCCCGGTTCGAAGCAGATGGGCTTCGTCGGCCAGGACCTCACCGCGTCGGGCCAGGCCGAGTCGGAGCGTCTCCTCGAGGTCCTCGGTGACGACGCGGCAGGCAAGGTCGTCGTCTTCTCGCTCGACACCGGTGCCGGCTGGTCGCACGACCGCTTCAGCGGCTTCGAGGCGGGCCTCGAAGGCTCGAAGCTCGAGATCGTCGGCCCCGTGAACGTCGGCAACGAGCCGAACGCCGCCTACAACACCGTCGAGTCGACGATGTCGGGCCAGTCGGATGTCGTCGCGATCGCGGGCCTTGACTGCTGCAGCACTACCGCTGCGGCCACGTGGGTGCAGCAGAGCGGCAACACCGGCAAGATCGCGATGGTCGGCTTCGACCTCCTGCCGCAGACCGCCGACTTCGTGAAGTCGGGTGTCGTCTCGTTCACGATCAGCCAGAACCCCGAGGAGCAGGGCTACCAGGCGGTCAAGGTGCTGCACGACTTCCTCACGAACGGCACCGAGATCACCGGCGTCGACACGGGCGCCCAGTTCATCACGCTCGACAACCTCGACGAAGCGACGGTGGAGGGCTGATGACCACGCTTCCTCCGCTCGCGGTTCGCATCGAGCACCTCAGCCGGCGCTTCGGCCCGGTCACGGCGCTCGAAGACGTGAGCTTCGACATCACAGAGGGCGAGGTGACGGCCCTGCTCGGCGAGAACGGCGCGGGCAAGTCGACGCTCCTCAAGATCCTCGCCGGCCTGCAGCCGCCGAGCGGAGGAAGCGTGACCGTCTTCGGTGAGGCGGTGACTTCGTACGATCCGTCGACCATGCTCACCGCGCACGGGATCGCCATCGTCCCGCAGGAGCTCTCGCTCCTGCCCGACCGTTCGGTGGCCGAGAACATCCTCGCCGGGATCGAGCCGGGCAACCGTCTGTTCCCGTCGCGCAGCGGCATGCACGCGCGGGCCACCGAACTCCTCGCCGAGCTCGGTCTCGACCTCGACCCGACGACGACGGTCGGGCAGCTGGACCTCGCGACGCAGCAGCTCGTCGTGGTCGCCCGATCGATCGCCCGCGAGTGCCGCGTGCTCATCTTGGATGAGCCGACGGCGATGCTGACCCCCGCCGAGTCCGATCGGCTCTTCGGGCTCATGGAGTCGCTGAAGGCGCGCGGGGTCACGATGGTCTACGTCTCGCACCGGATGCCGGAGGTGTTCCGCCTCGCCGATCGCATCGAGGTGCTGCGCGACGGCCGTCACGTCGCCTCGTGGCGACGTGACGAGGTGACCCCCGAGCAGGCCGTCGCCGCGATGGTCGGCCGTGAGCTCGGCCAGTTCGCCTCGCGCGCCGCCCAGCGCGCCGCAGAGGGCATCGTGGTGGCGGATGCCGCTCCCGCGCTGCGGGTCGCGGGTCTGTCGGGACGCCGCCACCGCGGCGTCGACCTCGAAGTGCGCCCGGGCGAGATCCTCGGGGTCGCCGGCCTCCCCGACAGCGGCCGCGTGGAGATGCTCCACAACGTCTTCGGCGGCGACCGCGGCACCGGTGGCACGGTGGAGCTCCTCGGCAGGGTCTATGACGACCGAAACCCCATCGCGAGCGTCGGTCGGCGTCTCGGCTTCGTGCCGGGAGAACGGCGCGCCCAGGGGCTGCTCACCACCATGAGCGTCGGCGAGAACATCGGCGTGCTCACCGTCGGGGCCTTCACCCGCCTCGGGCTGGTGCTGCGCCGTGCCTTCGACCGCAACGCGCTGGGGCTCGCTCAGCGGCTGCGGGTCAAGACGGCGACGATGGACCAGCCGATCACCAACCTCTCCGGCGGCAACCAGCAGAAGGCGATGCTCGCCCGCTGGATCGCCATCGACCCTGCCGTACTCATCCTCGACGAGCCGACCCGCGGCGTCGACGTCGGCGCCAAGGCCGAGATCTACGAGCAGCTCTTCGCGCTCGCCGATCGGGGTGTCGCGATCCTCTGCTCGTCGTCCGACCTGCCGGAACTGCTCACCATCACCGACCGGATCGCCGTCATGTCGGAGGGCCGCGTCGTCGACGTCGTCGACTCGGCATCCGCCACCGAAGAGTCCATCATGGCGGCCGCCACCGGCGCCGTCGCCCGCGCATAATCCGCCGTCCCCGCCCGGGACCCCACCAGGAGAGAACATGAAGCGAAACGGAATCCTCAACGCCCCGCTCAGCGGCGCGCTCGCCACCCTCGGTCACACCGACCTCATCCTCGTGGTCGACGCCGGCTTCCCCGTGCCGAGCGATGCACACCGGATCGATCTCGCGATCGCCGAGAACCTGCCCGACCTGCGCACCGTGCTCGACCTCATCGGCGACGAGATCATCGTGGAGGGCGTCGTGCGTGCCGACGACGTGACGACCAACAACCCGCGCCTCGACGAGTGGCTGCAGGCGCGATTCCCCGACGCGGAGTTCACGACCCGCTCGCACAGCGACATGCTCGGCGAGCTCGCCCGCCAGGCGAAGGTCATCGTGCGCACGGGTGCCTTCGAGCCCTGGGGCAACATCGGGCTGTTCTGCGGCGTCGACGTTCCGCGCTGGTTCGGCGGCGACGGAGTGATCGCGCCCGACTACTACGCATCCAAGCTCTGACCGCTCAGCGCACGACCCCCTCCGCACCCGCGGCATCCTGAAAGAAGAGAAGAACGAATGACCGAGACCACCGTCAGCTCCCCGACCGCCCTGAAGCCGGCCGAGCTCGCCCCGTACATCCAGCACACCAAGATCGAACTCGGCAGCACCCGTGACGAGATGATCGCCCACGCCCGTGAGACCGCGGAGTACGGCTTCAACGCCGCCATGGTTCCGGCCTCGTGGGTGCCGCTCGTGGCGAGCGAGCTCGCGGGCACCGGCATCGGCATCGCCTCGGCGCTCGACTTCCCGACCGTGGGTGTCATGACCAGTGCCGGCAAGGCCGCCGAGGCGGAGCAGATCGCTCGGCTTGGCGCGACCCAGCTCGACATCGGCGTGCAGATCGGCTGGCTCAAGAGCGGCATGTACGACGAGTTCCGCGAGGACATCGCGGGGGTCGTGCGCGCCAGCGGCCTGCCCGTCAAGGTCATGCTCGAGCTGCCGCTGCTCACGGATGCCGAGAAGGAGGCCGCGGTCGAGCTCGCCCAGGAGGCCGGAGCCGCGTACCTGAAGAACGCGTCGAGCGGTGCGATCGAGGTCGCCAACCCGGCGAGCATCCGCTTCCTCGTCGAGCGCGCCCGCGAGGGTGTGCTCGTGAAGGCGTCCGGCTCGATCAAGACGTACCCGCAGGCGCTCTCGCTGCTGGAGGCGGGCGCCGTGCTCATGGGCACGAGCGCCGGTATCCAGATCGTCACCGACACGGGCGACGAGACCACCGTCAGCTACTGACCGCTGCGGCAGCCGGGGCCTCATCGCACGTTCGATAGGCTCCGGCTGCACGCTGGTGTGCCACACAAGACCCCCGGAGCCCGGAACACATGAACGACGAGACCGCAGCCGCAGCCATCGATCGGGATGCCCCGAGGGCGATCCATGCGCAGATCTCCGAGCGCATCAGGAACAGGATCGCCTCGGGCGAGTGGCCGGCGCACTACCGTCTCAAGAGCGAGCCGGAACTGGCATCCGACCTCGGCGTCAGCCGCGGTACGCTCCGCCGCGCGCTGACGACGCTCATCGAGGAGGGACTGCTCCGGCAGGTGCGCGGTCGAGGAACCTTCGTCGCCTCGACCACGTTCGAACCGGCCATCGCCCAGCGTCTCAGCACGCTCTCCGAAGACTTCGCGCACCAGGGCATCATCTTCGACACGGAGGTGCGCGCCGCGGAGATCATCGCCGCGCCCCGGCCGGTCGCCGCGCTGCTCGACCTTCCCGCCGACGGGCAGGTGCTCCATCTCACCCGCCGCCGCTCGACCGAAGGGCGACCGGTCACCCTCCTCGTCAACTACGTGCGGCACGACCTCGTGCCGGGCATCGCCGACACCGACTTCGGGCGGGCCAGCCTGTTCGGCACGCTGGAGGGCCGGTACGGGCTGAAGATCGGCACCGCGAGGCGCACCTTCAGCGCGGAGGCCGCGAACGACGAGATCGCCGCCGCACTCGACCTCGCGGTCGGCGAGCCCGTGCAGTACATGCAGCAGGTGACGTATCTCGCCGACGGACGGCCGATCGAGTACTCCGACGTGTGGATCCACAGCGGTCGGCTCAAGGTGACCTCGCTGCTCTCGCGTCGCTGACAGCCGCGATGCGGGATGTCCCGCGAAATCCACCCTCGTGCCACGTCGGCCCTCTCCCATAGGATCGGCCTGCACCCGGCGCGACCGAACGCCTCGGCTGCGCGAGGCGCCCGCCTCCATTCCCCCGTCAGAAGGAGAGACATGCGCGTCACGCGTGCTCGGAAGATGGCCGTCGCCGTCACCACCGTCCTGTTCGCCTCGTTGCTGGCTGTCGCGCCGTCGGCGTCGGCCACCTCGCCGGAGGGTGACGGCGCCGCTGCGGTGGCCGCGCTGTCGGCTCGCGAGGCGTCGTCGCACCTCGCGCCCCGCACCTCGTCGGTGCAGCGCGCGCCGATGACGGCCGCCGCGGCCACCGGAACGGTGACCGGCACGATCACCGGCACAGCGGCCCTCACCGAGCCGGTCGTCGTGCTCATGCGGCCCGATGAGAAGACGGGCTACTACCGCTGGACGCCCGCCTACGACCTCTTCGCCTTCGCCACGGCCGGCGGCACGTACTCCATCACCGACGTGCCCGTCGGCACCTACAGCGCCATGTTCTTCGACAACGGCGATGAGTCGATCGCGCTCCAGTTCCTCGCCGGCACGTACAACCTCACGCAGGCCACCTCGTTCACGGTGACGGCCTCGGGTACGACCACCGGCATCAACGCGACCCTCGCCAAGGGCGCTCTTGTGAGCGGCAAGGTCACGACCGCCGCCGGCAAGGGCCTCGCCTCCGCCGATGTGTATGTGGCGCGCAAGATCACGGTCGACGGAAAGCCCTTCTGGGAGTACAGCATCGCCGGCACGGAAGCCGACGGCACCTACGCGATGGACGGCATCGCCCCGGGCACCATCGCCGTGCGCGCCAACGGCCCGAGCGGCGCCGGGTACGTCAGCGCGTACTACGGCGGCGGCACGACCTTCGAGGGCTCGAAGACGTTCTCCCTTGCATCGGGTCAGTCGCGCACGGGTGTCAACATCGCGCTTTCGAAGAAGCTCACGGTGGGCACGCCCAGCATCTCCGGCACCGCGGTCGTCGGCGGCAAGCTCACCGCGAAGACCGGCACGTGGACGAAGGGCACGACGTTCCGCTACCAGTGGCTGGCCAACGGAAGCCCCATCAGCCGGGCCACCGCGTCGAGCTACACGGTGCCGAGCTCGATGAAGGGCAAGAACATCTCGGTGCGCGTGACGGGCACGAACCCGAACTACACCACCGGCGTGAAGGTGTCGAAGGCGACGGCGAAGGTCGCCGTCGCGAAGACGCCCACGATCTCCGGCACGGCCAAGGTCGGCAAGAAGCTCACCGCCAAGACGGGCACGTGGACCGCGGGCACCACCTTCTCGTACCGCTGGTACGCCAACGGCACGGCGATCTCGAAGGCGACGAAGTCGACCTTCACGCTGACGAAGGCCCAGAAGGGCAAGCGCATCACGGTGAAGGTGACGGGAAAGAAGTCGGGCTATGCGACGGTGACGAAGACGTCGAAGTCCACCGCCAAGGTCGGCTGACACACCCGCGAACGCCCGGCATCACGCTCACGGATGCCGGGCGTTCGGCATTTCCGGAGGCCGACTGTCACAGCCGCACGGAGGCCGCAAGCCCTTTGCTGCGAAGTTCTTCGGGCACGATGCTCGGGGCATGAGCGACCGGACTTCGCGTGCGGTGGCGATCTGGGCATTCGCCGTCGCCGCCGCGTTGCTGCTGTCGGGCTGCGGCCTGCGCGTTCCCACCGACCCCGACGGAACCCTCGATCGGGTGACCGGCGGCACGTTGCGGGTCGGTCTCTCGCCGCACGGCGAGTTCACCCGTGTGACCGGGACGGATGTCGAGGGTTCCGAGGTGACGGCCGTGGAGGAGTTCGCCGAGGCGATCGACGCCGAGATCGACTGGACGGTCGGGTCGGAGGAGGCGCTCGTGCGGAGCCTCGAAGCGGGGGAGCTCGATCTCGTCATCGGCGGAATCACCGATGAGACCCCGTGGTCGGACAAGGCGGGGATGACGAGGCCCCACGACGAGTTCACGGACGCCCGCGGCGAGAAGCACCGGATCGTCATGCTCGTGCCGCTCGGAGAGAACGCCTTCCTCTCCGCGCTGGAGACCGACCTCTTCGAGGAGAGTGCGCGATGACCGTCGTGTTCGGGAAGACCGAGCTGCCCGAGAAGCAGGCCGACACGCTGCGTCGAGCGATCCGGCTGGAGTGGATCACGATCGGCTTCCTCGCCGTGACGGTGGTCCTCGTCTTCCTGGTGCTCGGGAACTCCCAGGCGATGAAGGCGGCGTGGATCGAAGACCTCCTGTCGTTCATTCCGCCGATCGCTTTTCTCGTCGCCGTCCGGGTCAATCGCAAGGCGCCCACCCTCGATCACCCGTACGGCTTCCACCGGTCGGTGGGAGTCGGGCACCTCGTAGCCGCCGTCGCCCTGACGACGATGGGCACGTTCCTCGTGATCGACTCCGGCTCCGGCCTGCTCGCGGGCGAGCATCCGACGATCGGCACGGTCATGCTGTTCGGTCAGACCGTCTGGCTCGGGTGGCTCATGATCGGCGTCATGGCGCTCATCGCGCTGCCGCCCGTGTTCATCGGACGGGTGAAGATGAAGCTCGCGCGCGATCTGCACAACAAGGTGCTGTATGCGGATGCCGACATGAACAAGGCCGATTGGATGACGGCCGTCGGATCGATCGTCGGCGTCGCAGGGGTCGGGGTCGGGCTGTGGTGGCTCGACTATGCGGCGGCGCTGTTCATCGCCGGCGGGATCCTGTACGACGGCCTGCGCAACATGCGCGCCGCGATCCTCGACCTCATGGACGAGCGGGCGACCACGTTCGACGACCGCGCGCCGCACCCGGTGGGACGGCAGGTGGAGGACTATCTGCGTGGCCTGCCGTGGGTGGGCGAGGCCGGGTGCCGCGTGCGCGACCAGGGGCATGTCTTCCACATCGAGGCCTTCATCGTGCCGCGCAGGCGCCGGGGACCCTCGCTGAAGGTGCTCCGCGACACGCAGGAGGCGTGCATCGCCATCGACTGGAAGGTGCAGGACATCGTGCTCGTCCTGGTCGACGAGCTGCCGGACGTCGTCGAGCAGGAGTAGGAGCCGTCACGCCGCGACAGCGGCGCGGTCGCGGCGCGCCACCAGGCGATTCAGCCGTTCCGACATGACGACGCCCATCACGACCAGTGCGGCGAGGAACACGGGGAGGGTCCACATCCCCCACCACGTCGAGATGAGTCCCAGCAGTGGCGGGGCGAGCGTCGAGCCCGTGTAGGCGGCGGCCATCTGGATGCCGATGATCGCCTGCGAGTTGCGGCGCCCGAAGTTGACGGGCGTGGAGTGGATGATCGCGGGATAGACGGGCGCGCAGCCGAGGCCGGCCAGGACGAGCCCGGTCAGCGCGACGACGTCGGTGTCGAGCGGGAGCGCCATCAGCACGACGCCGACCGCCACGACGGCGAAGCCGCCTCTGATGAGCAGCCGGTCGCCGACGCGGTCGGCGAAGAACCCGGCGAGGAAACGGCCCGCCGTGATGCCGAGGAGGAAGAGAGCGCCGAACGCGGCGGCCGTCTCGGGTTCCACACCGCGAGCCGCCACCAGATACGTCGATGCCCACAGGATCGTGGTGCTCTCCAGACCGCAGTAGGCGAAGAACGCGGCGAGCATGAGCACGACCCCCGGAATCCGCAGTGCGCGGGCGAGCGGCACGTGTGCGGCGCCCTTGCCATCCGGGGAGACGGCATCCGCCCCGTGCTCGGCGTCTCCCCCGTGCTCGGCGTCTCCCTCGTGCTCGCGACCGGGCGGCGCGATCGGATTCACCTTGCCCCACAGCGGCAGGCTGACGAGCAGGGCGAACGTGAGCGCCGCCTGCGTGATGCCCACGATCAGGTACGCGCTCGACCACCCGAGTCCCGCCGTGAGCGTGTAGCTCATGATGAACGGGCTGATCGAGGCGCCGAGTCCCCAGAAGCTGTGCAGCCAGTTCATGTGGCGTGCGGCGTAGTGGAGGGCGACGTAGTTGTTGAGGGCGGCGTCGACGGCCCCGGCTCCAAGGCCGTAGGGGATCGCCCACAGGCACAGCATCCAGAATTCGCCGGAGACGGAGAAGCCGAACAGTGCGGCAGCGGTCATGCCGACGCTCACGGCGGTCACGAGTCCGGCGCCGAAGCGGCGCGTGACGCGCTCGGAGGCGAGGCTTGCGAGGATCGTCCCCGCGGCGATGATCATCGTCACGATGCCGGCGAAGGCGATCGGCACGTCGAGGTCGCGATGCATCACGGGCCAGCCCGAGCCGATGAGCGAATCGGGCAGCCCGAGGCTGATGAAGGCGATGTAGATGATCGCGAGCAGGAGCGAGTACACGGCGCGATGCTAGCGCGTGCCGGCGGAGGGCGCGTGGCGGCGGGAGGTCAGGGCGTCCACGGGAAGAGGGCGATCAGGATGCCGGCGGTGACGACCCAGAACGCCACCATGAAGACGGTGTCGCGTCGTCGCCACGGCACGAGATGACGCTCGGTGCGGTCGGGGTAGGCGCCGAAGGCGCGCGCATCCATCGCGAGCGCAACCCGCTCGGCGTGACGGATGGCGCTCGCCAGGAGAGGCACGATGTAGCCCCACCACCGGGCGACGGCGGCGAACGGTCCGCGGCCGTCGTGGCCGCCTCGCACGCGGTGAGCCTGCCGGATGATGTCGAGCTCGTGCGCGAACCGCGGCACGAACCGGAAAGCGGCGAGCGCCGTGTATCCCACCCGGTAGGGGAGCCTCAGGTGCTGCACGGCGGCGCGCACGAGGTCGGCCCCGTTGGTGGTGATGCCCGCCAGCATCGCGAGGGTGATGATCGCCGCGAGGCGCACCGCGGTCGCGAGGCCGACGAGGAGCGCTCCCTCCGACAGCGTCCACGACCCGATCGTGAGCACGGCCACCGAGGAGTCGACGCGTGAGGGGTCGGTCCATGCCGCCAGACCCACCGTGATGAGCGCGATCGCGGCGGGTACGGCCACGAACAGCACGAGCATCAGTCGCGTGCTCAGCTGGGCGCCCACGAGCACCACCGCGTAGGCGAGCACGAGGAACACGAGCGGTGTCGTCACGTCACGCACGAGCACGAGCAGCAGCATGGCAGGGAGCGGCCCGCCGAGCTTGGCGAGCGGGTTCAACCCGTACAGGAACCGGTGCGGGTGCACGGGTGTGGCGTACGGATTCGCGACCGTGAGGGTCATCCGGCACCGCCCGGGAGATCGGACAGGCGTGTGACCGCGGCGAGCTGCGGATGCCGCGACCCGGCGAACGCCACTCGCAGCGGAGGCCGGCGCAGCCCTGTGCGCTGCAGCAGGGCGTCGTCGGTGAAGATCTCGGTCGTGGAGCCGTCGGCGACGATGCGCCCGCCGTCGACGACGACGGTTCGCTCGGCGTACTCGGCGACGAGCTGCATGTCGTGCGTGACGACGACGATCGTGGTGCCCTCGCGGTTGAGGTCTTGCAGCAGCCGCAGCAGCTCGTCGGCGCGGGCACGGTCCTGACCGAATGTCGGCTCGTCGAGGCAGAGGACGGGCGCTCCCGTGACGAGGGCGGTGCCCACCGAGAGCCGCCGTTTCTGGCCGCCAGACAGGAGGAACGGGTGCACGTCGGCACGGGCCTGGAGTCCGAAGCGTCGGAGGATCTCGTCCGCCCGGGCACGCACCTCGGGCTCGGGGAGCTTCTGCTGACGCAGGCCGTGTGCGAGCTCCTCGAAGACGGAGGAGGTGATGAACTGGTGCTCGGGGTTCTGGAACACGAAGCCGACCCGTCGCGAGAGCGCCCGCCGGTCGGCGCGCGCGGGGTCGAGGCCGTCGATGCGCACGTGTCCGCGCGGAACGGGGATGACACCCGAGATCGCCTGCAGGAGTGTCGTCTTGCCGGCGCCGTTCGGTCCGACGATCGCGACGAACTCCCCGCGCCGCACGTCGAGGTCGATGTCGTGGAGCACACGCTGACGGCCGCGCGTCACCGACAGATCGTGAGCGGACAGGGCGACGGGAGTCACTGCCGGTGCGGATGCCGCGTGCCGTGCGGTGATCGCCCGCTCTCCCTCCTTCGCCGGCGGCTCGGCGCGCTCGACGGCGTCGTGGAGTTCGGCGGGGGTGAGCGGCAGACGATCGAACCGCCACCCGGCATCCCTCAGCCGCATCGCAGCCAAGGTCGAGACCGGCAGCCACACACCGAGCGCGTGCAGCTCGTCGGCTCGTGCGCGCAGCACGTCGTCGACCGTCCCGTCGGCGACGGTGCGCCCCTCCGCATCGAGGGCCACCACGCGGTCGGTCAGGGCGACCGCCGCGTCGAGATTGTGCTCGATCAGCACGATCGCATGGTCGCCGGTGGCGGCGAGGTCGCCGAGGATGCCGTAGACCTCCTCCGTGCCGGCGGGGTCGAGGTTCGCGGTCGGCTCGTCGAGCACCAGCAGCGGCGATCGCAGCGCCAGCGCGCACGCGATCGCGAGCCGCTGTCGGCCGCCGCCCGACAGCCGGTCGGGGTTCTCGGCGCGGCGATCCCACAGCCCCACCCGGCGCAGGGCGTTCTCGGCGCGCTCCAGCACCTCCGACACCGGCAGCCGGAGGTTCTCCGGTCCGAAGGCGACCTCGTCGAGCACGGTGCCGGTCACCAGCTGGGCATCGGGGTCTTGGAAGACCATGCCGACGCGTGTGCTCAACACAGACACGGGCGTCGCCGCGGTGTCGAGGTCGTCGACGCGCACCTCGCCTCTGAGGGTCGCGTGGACCGCGTGGGGGATGAGGCCGTTGAACGAGAGCGCGAGCGTCGACTTGCCGGAGCCGCTCGGACCGAGCAGCAGCACGGTCTCGCCGCGCCGCACCGTCAGCGACGCGTCGGCAGGGGTGGCCGACGGCTCGCCGTCGTGCGTGATCGCGACGTGGGATGCGCGGAGGAACGGAGTGCCGGGTCGTGCGTCACCGGGAGTCGCCGCGGAGGCGGGCACGGCAGCGGTCACGAGTGGTCCCAACGCAGTAGGGAGGCGGCCCCTCCGCCCCCACTTAGCCTACCCTTACCTGGCTGGTGGCGGTGGGTCGGCCCGGTCAGGCGACGCGGGCGACGCCTGCGCGCCGCAGGCCGCGGCCTATCGCGAGGGCCGCTGCCGTCCACACGATCGGCGACACCACCGACAGGGCGACATAGGCGACCTGAGCCCACAGCGGCAGCTTGCCGAGGTTCGCGGCGAAGAACACGACGACCGCCACGATCACGCCGATGATGCCGGCGGAGATGAAGAAGCGCCACGGGCCCCAGGCGCGGTAGCGGGTGGCGGCGGCCACGGCTTCCTGGATCAGCCCGAACAGCAGGGCGGTGCCGAAGTAGCGCCCGATCCACATCGGGGCGAACGCGCTTCCGACGAGGGCGGCCAGCAGATGGGTCGTGAGGGCCACGAGCGGCAGGCGCAGCACCTCCTGGGCCACGATGCCCGGCAGCACGTGCGCACCGAGGAGCATGCCGTAGAGGAAGGGCGCCGTGGCCAGCACCACGAGACTCAGCGCGCCGGCGATGCCGGCGACGATGCCCGTGCCCACTCCGATGGCCGCGCAGACCAGCAGCACGCGCGTCGAGAGGATCGGAGGAGCCACCCCTCCAGCGTAGTGCGGCGGGGACGCATGGCGGCCGTGGAAAACCGCTCGCCTAGAGTCTGCGACGCCGTTTCGTGAGCTTCACGCCGGGCAGTGGCGGCGCGGGGATCCGCTCGTCGCCGTGTCCCACGACATGCCCGAAGCGAGCTCCTCCCGCTTCCCACTCGTCGCGCGCCGCGACGATCTCCTCGTGGGAGCGGCCGACGAAGTTCCACCACATGACGATGTCGTCTTCGAACGGCTCGCCTCCGAGGAGGAACACCGTGGCATCCGTCGCGCTTGAGATCTCGACGGCGTCGCGCCCCTGCCCGAGGAAGAGGAGGCCGAGATCGGGCACCGACACCGGATCGGGCGCAGCCACCACCGGCGCGCCCGACACGCCGACGACGGCGTACTCCCACTCCGGATGCAGCGGCACGGTCGTGCGCACGCCGGCGGGGAGGAAGAGCTCCGCACCCACGATCGGCGTGTACATGCGTGCGGGAGAGGTCGTGCCGGCGAGCTCACCCACCACGACGCACGCCGACGCGCCGCCGGCGAGCTCGATGACCGGCAGGTCCGCGATGCGCTCGAAGTCGCGCTCGCCGTGGCGCCGAGACTCGGGAAGCGCGACCCAGAGCTGCAGCGCATCGAGCGGGGCGGCCTCCTCGCCCACCGAGTACTCGGAGTGCGAGATGCCCGCGCCGCTCGTCATGATGTTGAGCACGCCACGCTGCACGACGACGTCGCTGCCGATCGCGTCGCGGTGGCGTACGTGACCGACGAACGGCCAAGTGACCGTCTGAAGACCGATATGCGGATGCGGCTCGACGCGCATCAGCGTCGTCTGCGGCCCGAAGCGGTCGAGGAAGCACCAGGCCCCCACCATCGGGAGAGCCCGCTGCGGAAGGGTGCGGTGCACCGACATCCCCCGGACCCCGCCCAGCGGCACCTCGCGCGCTTCGAGCAGCAGGGCACACGGCCCGGCCACCAGGCCGGCGGATGTCGACGGATCGGTCATGCGTCGCCTCGTCAGCTCTCGGTGTCGGCTGCGGCGGCCGCGTCGCTTTCATTGCGACGGGTGTCCCAGTCGACGCTGAGGCCCGGCACCTCGGTGCCGCGAAGATACTTCACCACGAACGGGCACACCGGGACCACGGTCTCACCGCGGGCGGAGGCGTCTTCCATGGCGGCCGAGACGAGCCGACTGCCGAGGCCTCGACCGCTGAAGGCGGGGTCTATCTCGGTGTGCGGGAACAGGAGCCGCCCCTCGTCGTCGGGGTGGAAGGTCGTGAAGCCTGCGATGGTGTCGCCGACGCGGATCTCGTAGCGCCTCCGGGCGTCATTGCGCTCGACCGTGATCTGGGTGTCATCGCTCATGGATGCTCCTCTCGTCGCTGTCCCCAACGTACGGCGCGCCGCGGGTGTTCCGCGACCGTTCCGCACCGTTCGTCGCGGCATCCGCGCCGCTCGTCGCAGACCGGGGGCCCCGAAGGGTTCTCTCCACGAGGAGCTTCCTAGCCTGATCAGCACGCAAAGACGCGCCCCCTGAGGAGTTACCATGTCTGCAGCTTCGTCACGCCCGCCCGGATCGACCGGCATCGTCGGCGACGAGCCCGTCCTCGCCACCGACCCGAACCTTCCCCCCGTCGCCGTCAGCGATGAGGACGACGCGCGCACCACACGCTGGACGCCGCTGAAGATCGTCGTGTGGGTCGCCATCGCCCTGCTCGGCGGACTCGCCTGGGTCATGCTCGCGCTGGTGCGGGGCGAGACCGTCAACGCGATCTGGTTCGTGTTCGCGGCGGTGTGCACCTACCTGATCGGCTATCGCTTCTACTCGAAGGTCATCGAGCGCTACATCACCCGCCCCGACGACCGGAGGGCCACGCCGGCGGAAGTGCGCTCGGACGGCAAGGACTACGTCCCGACCGACCGGCGCGTGCTGTACGGCCACCACTTCGCCGCCATCGCCGGCGCGGGACCGCTCGTGGGTCCCGTCCTCGCGGCGCAGATGGGCTTCCTCCCCGGCACGATCTGGATCATCGTCGGGGTCGTCCTTGCCGGGGCGGTCCAGGACTACACGGTGCTCTTCTTCTCGATGCGTCGCGGCGGCCGCACGATCGGCCAGATGGCGCGCCAGGAGCTCGGGCGCATCGGCGGAACCGCCGCGATCATCGCGTCGCTGCTCATCATGCTGATCATCGTGGCGATCCTCGCCCTCGTCGTCGTCAACGCCCTCGGCGAGAGCCCGTGGGGCGTGTTCTCGGTGGCGATGACCATCCCGATCGCCCTGTTCATGGGGGTCTACCTGCGCTACCTGCGCCCCGGCAAGGTCACCGAGGTGTCGATCATCGGCTTCGTCCTGCTCATGTTCGCCATCATCGGCGGCGGCTGGGTCGCCGGCACCGAGTGGGGTCAGGCGATCTTCCACCTCGACCGCACGACGATCGCGTGGGGCATCATCATCTACGGCTTCATCGCCGCGGTGCTGCCCGTGTGGCTGCTGCTCGCCCCCCGCGACTACCTGTCGACCTTCATGAAGATCGGCGTCATCGTCATGCTCGCCGCGGCCATCGTGATCGTGCGTCCTGAGATCTCGGTGCCCGCCGTCACGATCTTCGGGGAGAACGGCATGGGCCCGGTGTTCGCCGGCCCGCTGTTCCCGTTCCTGTTCGTGACGATCGCGTGCGGTGCGCTCTCGGGCTTCCACGCGCTCATCTCGTCGGGCACCACCCCCAAGCTCGTCGAGAAGGAGCGTCAGACCCGTTTCATCGGGTACGGCGGCATGCTGATGGAGTCGTTCGTGGCGATCATGGCGCTCGTCGCCGCGATCTCGATCGACCAGGGCATCTACTTCGCCATGAACGCCCCCGCCGCGGCGACGGGCGGCACGGTGGAAGGCGCCGTCGCCTTCGTGAACGCACTCGGGCTGACCGGCGTCGACCTCACGCCCGACATGCTCACCGGAACGGCCGCCGCGGTCGGGGAGGAGTCGATCGTCTCCCGCACCGGAGGTGCCCCCACCCTCGCCCTCGGCCTCGCGCACATCATGCAGCAGGCACTCGGCGGGCAGGCGCTCATGGCGTTCTGGTACCACTTCGCGATCATGTTCGAGGCGCTGTTCATCCTCACGGCCGTCGACGCCGGCACGCGCGTCGCGCGCTTCATGCTGCAGGACTCCATCGGCGCGTGGATCCCCAAGTTCCGCGACGTCTCGTGGCGCCCCGGCGTGTGGATCACGACGGCGATCATGGTGGCCGGCTGGGGAACGATCCTCATCCTCGGCGTCACCGATCCGCTGGGCGGCATCAACACGTTCTTCCCGCTGTTCGGCATCGCCAACCAGCTGCTGGCCGCGATCGCCCTGGCGGTGGTCATGGCGATCGTCGCCAAGCGCGGCCCGAGCTACGTGAAGTGGCTGTGGATCATCGCCCTGCCGCTGGCCTTCACCGCCGTCGTCACGATCACCGCGTCGCTGTACAAGATCTTCTCCCCGGTGCCGGCGATCGGATACTGGGCGAACCACGTCAAGTACCGCGACGCCCTCGCAGCGGGAGACACGTCGCTCGGAACGCCCGAGGTGATGGGCGCCGTCATCCGGAACACCGCCGTGCAGGGAACGCTCTCGATCATCTTCGTGACGCTGGCCATCATCGTGATCGCTGTCGCGATCGTCGTCACCATCGCGGCGATCCGCCGCGGCGGCGGCGAGAACACCGAGGATGCGCCCGTCGCCTCGCGACGCTACGCACCGGCCGGTTTCATCCCCACGGCCCCCGAGCGCGAGCTCGAGAAGCAGTGGGAGCCGATCCTGGCCGAAGAGCGCCGCGCTCTGGCGCGGCCGGGTCACTGAGGGTGCGAGGGCCACGCAGATGACCGCCGTGCACAACTCCGCTGACGCCGGCGCCGTTCGCGGCGACGCGAGACGATCGGGCCGTGCTCGCACCGCGCTCGCGGAGTTGTGCACGGGCGGGAGGGCCGCCGTGCTGCACGCAGCAGGCGGCGTGCGGCGAGGTGCCGGCGCGGTGCGCTGGTACATGTCGCAGCTGATGGGCGACAGCGCCTATGCGACGTATGTCGCCCATCAGCGCCGCACGCACCCGGATGCCGAGGTGCTCACCGAACGCCAGTTCTGGCGGGAGAAGATGGACGACCAAGACCGCAACCCCGGCGCACGGTGCTGCTGAACCGGTCAGCGCGTCGGCATCCCTAGGCTGAGGCCATGGCCGACTCCACCGTGCTCGCCGCGCTCGCCGGCGCGCTGGGCGGGATCGTGCTCACGCTCCTGCTCGTGTTCGCGCGTCGACTCGGGCGAGACTCGGCGGAACTGGGCACCGATTCCGAACAGGCCGCCTACCGGGCGCTCCACCAGGCCACACGAGCCGCCCCGCACCTTCGCGGTGGACTCGATGCGCCCGACGTGGAACGCGCCGCCCGCCACCTGCGCGCCCTCCTCGGCAGCGCCGCCGTCGCGATCGTCGGCGCCGACGGCGTCGTCGCGTTCGACGGGCCCGCGAACGCCGACGGCCTCGCCGACGCGGCGACGCGCATCGCCGACCGGGTGCGCGAGAGCGGACGGCGGCAGGTGTTCCCCCGGCGCGACGGGGCCGACGACCTCGAAGCGGTGGGCGCGCCGATCGTGGTGGACGGGCAGATCGCCGGGGTGATCGTCGCCTTCGCCGCGCCCGTGCGCGCACCCCTCGTGCGGGCGGCGGCCGACGTGGCCGACTGGTGCGCCGCCCAGCTGGAGCTCGGTGAGCTGGATGCGTCGCGGGCGGCGCTCGCCGAGGCCGAGCTGAGGTCTCTCCGCGCGCAGATCTCGCCCCACTTCATCTACAACGCGCTCACCGCCATCGCCTCCTTCATCCACACCGACCCGCCGCGCGCCCGCGAGCTCGTGCTCGAGTTCGCCGACTTCACCCGGTACTCCTTCCGCCGGCAGGGGGAGTTCACGACACTCGCCGAGGAACTGCGCAGCATCCACTCCTATCTCGAGCTCGAGCGGGCCCGCTTCGGCGACCGGCTGCAGGTGACGCTGCGGATCGCGCCCGAGACGCTCACGACGGTCATCCCGTTCCTGTCGGTGCAGCCCATCGTCGAGAACGCCGTGCGACACGGGCTGGAGCCGGGCGAGAACGGGGGCACCATCCGCATCGAGGCGCGCGACGGCGGCACCCACACCGAGATCACCGTCGACGACGACGGCGTCGGGATGGATCCTGAGGCGCTGAGAGAGCTGCTGACGACCGTCGCCGACGGCGCGCACGTCGGCATCCGCAACGTTGATACGCGCCTGCGGCAGCTCTACGGGCTCGACGGGGGATTGATCGTGGAGACCGGAACGGGCGCAGGTACCCTGGTCAGGATGCGAATCCCGAAGTCGCAGCCGCTGCACGAGCCCGACTTCGGCTGACCTGCCCCATCGAGAGGTGCGGGAGCGGTCGAAAGGTTCTGGAGAGGTGCTCCCGTGATCGATGTGCTTGTCGCCGACGACGAGCGTCCCGCGCTCGACGAGCTCGCCCATCTGCTGCGGGCGGACGAACGCATCGGAGACATCCTCACGGCGTCGTCCGGAGCCGACGCGCTCCGGCAGCTGTCGCAGCGGGCCGTCTCGGCGGCGTTCATCGACATCCACATGCCCGGGCTCACGGGGCTCGAGCTCGCCCCGGCGCTGGCCGCCCTGGCGGTGCCTCCCGCGGTCGTCTTCGTCACCGCCGACGACGCCCGCGCGGTCGAGGCGTTCGATCTGCGCGCGACCGACTACCTGCTCAAGCCGGTGCGCCGTGAGCGTCTCCGCCGCACGATCGACAGGCTCGTCGAGCGCGATGCGGCTCCGGGGGAGTCGGATGCCGACGAGGTGCTGCCCGTCACCGTCGGGCAGACCGTGCGGTTCGTCCGTCGCAGCGACGTGCGGTGGGTGCAGGCCCAGGGTGACTACTCCCGACTTCACACCGACGACGGCTCCGGTCACCTCGTGCGGGTGCCGATCTCGGAGCTCGAGCAGCGCTGGCAGGCGGCGGGGTTCGTGAGGGTGCATCGGTCGTACCTCGTCCAGGCGTCGGCCGTGACGGAGGTGCGACTGAGCGGCGCGGAGCCGTCGGTGTCGGTGGGGCCGGTCGCCCTCCCGGTGAGCCGGCGCCTCGTGCCTTCCGTGCGCGGGGCCCTCGTGACCGGTGCGGGCGGATGAGCGACCCGACGCCCCGGCGGGTCCGGGTCACCGCGGCGGACGCGCAGCCCCGGAGGGCGGGCGGCATCCTCGGGGGCGCCCGTGACCTGGGTGGTCGCGGTCTGGCTGTTCGCGATCTGGGTGTTCGGGGTCTGGGCCAGCCGGGTTCGCCGTCGGATGACCCGGATGCCGTGTACAGCCGCGCCCTGCGGCGCACGCAGCTGCGGCTCGCGCTCGGCACCGTCATCGGATTCGTCGTGGTCGCTCTCGCCCTGACCATCGCCCTGGCCGGCATCCCGGAGCTCGACCGGATCGCGCTGTGGGGCGTGCCGTTGTCGTGGCTCATCCACGCGCTCGCCTTCTACCCCGTCATCGTCGTGTTCGCGGTGCTGTACGCCCGGGCCGCTGCGCGGAACGAGCAGCGGTACCGGTCGCTCCAGGAGCTCGAGTGAACGCCGTCCTCGATCTCGCGGCGGTCGCCCTCGTGGCCGCGGCGACGGTGCTGATCGGCGCCTACGGGCTGCGGGCGTCACGCACGACGAGCGACTTCTTCGTTGCGTCGCGCAGCGTCCGCCCGGTGTGGAACGCGTCGGCGATCAGTGGCGAGTACCTCTCGGCGGGCACCTTTCTGGGCTTGTCGGGTCTTGTCCTGCTCGGTGGTGCGCGCGGCTTCTGGTTTCCGATCGGGTACGCCGCGGGGTATCTGCTCGTGCTCGTCTTCGTGGCAGCCCCCCTGCGCCGCAGCGGCGCCTACACGATCCCCGACTTCGTCGAGGCCCGCCTGCAGTCGCGCAGCGCCAGACGCATCACGAGCGTCATCGTGCTCGTCATCGGCTGGCTGTACATCGTCCCGCAGCTGCACGGGGCGGGCCTCACGCTCGTCGTGGTGGCCGGCTTGCCCCCGTGGGTGGGCGCCGTTCTCGTGGCGGTGCTCGTGGCCGGCGCGGTCGCGGCCGGGGGCATGCGCGCCATCACCTTCGTGCAGGCGTTCCAGTACTGGCTGAAGCTCACCGCGCTCCTCGTCCCGGTGGTGCTGATCGCGTTCGCCCTCGCGGGCGGGCCGCACGACATCGATCCGCTGGTCGTGTTCCCCGTCGAGGCAGGCCCGGCCGCCATCGATGTGTACGAGGCCGCATCCCTCCTTCTGGCGCTCCTGCTCGGCACCATGGGGCTCCCCCATGTGCTCGTTCGCTTCTACACCAGCCCCGACGGCGTCTCGGCAAGACGCACGACCGTCCTCGTCATCGGGATGGTCAGCCTCTTCTACGCCGTCTCGAGCGTCATGGGCATCCTGGCGCGCATGGTGGCCCCCGACCTCGCGGAGCCCGGCGCCGCTGACACCGTCGCGCTCGTGCTGCCGTCGCGGGTGTTCCCGGGCTTCGGGGGGGAGCTGCTCACGGCGCTCGTCGTGGCGGGCGCGTTCGCCGCCTTCCTGGCGACCTCCGCCGGCCTCGTGGTCTCGCTCGCCGGCGTCATCAGTCAGGACGTCTTCTCCGGGTCGGTCCGCTCGTTCCGGGTGTCGGCGGTCCTGTGCGCGGTCGTTCCGCTGGTCGTCGCCCTCGCCACGCAGCCGGCGGGGCTCGTCGCGAGCGTCGGGGTGGTCTTCGTGGTCGCGGCCTCGAGCCTCTCGCCGGTGCTGCTCCTGGGCGTGTGGTGGCGCGGGCTCACGACGCGGGGAGCGATGGCCGGCATGGTCACGGGCGCCCTCGCATGCGGGCTGTCGTTCGCGGTGCACGCGGCTGTCGGAGGCGTCGGGGCGGCGGCGCCCCTCCTGGCGCAGCCGGCGGCGTGGACCATACCGCTCGCGACGGCCGTGACGGTCGGGGTGTCGCTCCTCGACCGCAACGGTCCCCCGACTCGCGCCGACCGGTACCTCGCGCGACTGCACACCCCCGAGAGGGTGTGACCGTGCCCGGTGGCATGCGGGGCACCGCGGTTGCCGGGGTGGGGCAGACTCGAAGGATGAGCGACACGGCACGGCTGACGGATGCGATCCCCGCCGGAACCGATCCGGATGCCGTGTACGACGCGTTCGTGGAGTGGGCATCCGGCCGGGGGCTCGCGCTGTACCCGGCGCAGGACGAAGCGGTGATCGAGCTCGTCTCCGGGGCGAACGTCATCCTCGCCACCCCGACCGGCACGGGCAAGTCGCTCGTCGCCGTCGCGGCGCACGCCGCGTGCCTGGCCGCACGCGGCCGCTCCTACTACACGGCCCCGATCAAGGCCCTGGTGAGCGAGAAGTTCTTCGCCCTCGTGGAGATCTTCGGCGCCGAGAACGTCGGCATGGTCACGGGCGACTCCGCCGTGAACCCCGACGCGCCGATCGTGTGCTGCACGGCCGAGATCCTCGCGAACATCGCCCTGCGACTGGGCCCCGACGCACCCGTCGACCAGGTCGTGATGGACGAGTTCCACTACTACGGCGACCCCGAGCGGGGGTGGGCGTGGCAGGTGCCGCTGCTGACGCTTCCGCGTGCGCAGTTCCTCCTGATGTCGGCGACCCTCGGCGACGTCACCCCGATCGCCGACGACCTGCGGCGGCGCACCGGCCGCGAGACGGCGCTCGTGACGGGCGTCGAGCGCCCCGTGCCCCTTCATTTCTCCTACGAGCGCAGGCCCGTGCACGATGTCCTCGAGCGGCTCCTCGAGACGGGTGAGGCTCCCGTCTACATCGTCCATTTCTCGCAGGCGGCGGCCCTGGAGCGCGCACAGGCACTGACGAGTGCGAAGGTCACCACTCGCGAGCAGCGGGATGCCATCGCCGCCGAGATCGGCGGGTTCCGCTTCACGACCGGGTTCGGAAAGACGCTCTCCCGGCTCGTGCGGGCGGGGATCGGGGTGCACCACGCCGGAATGCTGCCGCGCTACCGGCGGCTCGTCGAGACGCTCGCCCAGAAGGGGCTGCTGCGGGTGATCTGCGGCACCGACACGCTCGGGGTCGGCATCAACGTGCCCATCCGCACCGTGCTCATCACGGCCCTGTCGAAGTTCGACGGCGCGCGGATGCGCCAGCTCACTGCGCGGGAGTTCCACCAGATCGCGGGGCGCGCGGGTCGTGCCGGGTACGACGTGCACGGCAATGTGGTCGCGATGGCCCCGGAATGGGAGATCGAGAACGCGGTCGCCCTGGCCAAGGCGGGCGACGACGCCGCCAAGCGCAAGAAGATCGTGCGCAAGAAGGCGCCGACCGGCGTCGTGACGTGGGGCCAAGGGTCGTTCGAGCGCCTCGTCGACGCGCAGCCCGAGCCGCTCGAGCCCCACATGCAGCTGACGGCGGCGATGCTCATCAACGTCATCGGCCGTGGCGGCGACGTCTTCGGCAACGTGCGAGCCCTCGTCTTCGACAACCATCAGTCACGCACCCGCCGGTACGAGCTCGCCCGACGCGCCATCGCCATCTTCCGCACGCTCGTCGCGGCGGGTGTCGTGGTCGCGGATGCCGACGGCATCCGTCTCACGGTCGATCTGCAGCCCAACTTCGCCCTCAACCAGCCGCTGTCTCCGTTCGCGCTCGCCGCCATCGAACTGCTCGATCCCGACGCCCCCGCCGACGCGCTCGGCGTCGGCACCGGACACTATGCGCTCGACGTGGTGAGTGTCATCGAGGCGACGCTCGACGACCCCCGCGCCATCCTCAACCAGCAGGAGTATCGCGCGCGCGGCGAGGCGGTCGCCGCGATGAAGCAGGAGGGGATCGAGTACGAGGAGCGGATGGAGCTGCTCGAAGAGGTCACCTGGCCGAAGCCGCTCGCGGAACTGCTCGCGCAGGCGTACGAGACGTTCGCGTCGAGTCAGCCGTGGGTGCGCGACTTCTCGCTCAGCCCCAAGTCGGTCGTGCGCGACATGTTCGAGCGGGCGATGTCGTTCAGCGAGTACGTGTCGTTCTACCAGCTCGGCCGCAGTGAGGGCCTCGTGCTGCGCTACCTCAGCGACGCCTACCGGGCGGTGCGTCAGACGGTGCCCGCCGAGGCGCGCACCGACGAGCTGCTCGACATCATCGAATGGCTGGGAGAGCTCGTACGCCAGGTCGATTCCAGCCTCGTCGACGAATGGTCGACCCTCGTCGACCCGGCGGCGAGCCCCGACGACGCCCCCGTCGTGCCGCCTGCTCCGCCGTCAGTGCTCACGAACCGCCGGGCGTTCACGGTGCTCGTGCGCAATGAGATGTTCCGGCGGGTGCAGCTGGCGGCCCGCCAGGATGACGACGCGCTCACCGCCCTCGACCCCGACGCCGACTGGCCCGACGCCCTCGACCGCTACTTCGACGAGCACGACGAGATCCTCACCGGTGCCGCGGCGCGGTCCCCGCGGTTGCTCGCGATCGAGGAGGACGCCGATCAGTGGCGCGTCGAGCAGACGATCGACGACCCTGAGGGGCATCACGACTGGCGCATTCGCGCGGTGGTCGACCTTGCGGCATCCGTCGAAGAGGGGACGGCGATCGTGCGGGTCGTGGAGGTCGTGCGGCTCGGCTAGGCCCGAGGGTGCCCGATTCGTCGCCCGGCGGTACACGGCCCCTGACGGCATTCAGAGGCGGGGGGTCGTGGCGCGCGGTCTTCGCGGGCACACTGGTGTGATGCCCACGTACCTGGCGTTCCTGCGTGCGATCAACCTCGGCGCGAAGCGGGTGTTCCCGCAGGCGGAGATCCAGCGGGTGGTGAGCGGTCTCGGGTTCGACGACGTGCGCATCCACATCAACACCGGCAACGTGCGCTTCGACTCGCGGCTGCGTTCGCGCCCGAAGATCGAGGCGCTCCTCGAGGAGGCGTTCCACCGTGATCGGGGCTTCGAGGTACCGGCGATCGTGTATTCGGCCGCCGAGTTCGCCGACCTCGCCGCGGAGGCCGACCGCATCCACGAGGCGCATCCGGGACTGGCCCGGCACTACGTGTACCTGTTGAAAGACGAGCTCAGCCCGGAGGCGCTCCAGGCGGTCACGGCATCCGCGACCGACAAGGGCGACATGGTCGTGCGGCGCCGCGCCGCCCACGCGCTCCTGCGCCCGGGATACCAGGAGGGGCGTGTCGACCCGCTGGGGGCGGTGAAGCACCTCGGGGTGGCGACGAACCGCAACATCACGGTCGTGCGGACCCTCGCCCAGAAGTGGTGCTGACGCGGGGCGATGGTGTCGGATGCCGCGGCTATCGTTGAACGGGTGAGTGACGGCGGCTGGAGCAACGACCCCTACGCCGATCTCGTGTGGGATCCCGACGAGATCGCTCCGCCGCCCGACCCCGACGCGCCGCTGCCGCCCGACCCGGCGTTCGACGGCTACGCGGGTGCGCTGGCGCGTGCCACGCGCTCGTCTGAGGGTGGTTCGGGCGGGCCGGGTGGTTCGGGCGTCTTGGGCGGGCAGGCGGAGATCGCGGCATCCGTCCTCTCGCTCGAGCGTCGCGATCACGTGGGCGCCGACCCGCGCGCCGTGCTCAAGGAGGTGTTCGGCTACGACGACTTCCGGGGAGATCAGGCCGAGATCGTCTCGCAGGTGATCGCAGGCGGAGACGCGGTCGTGCTGATGCCCACCGGCGGCGGCAAGTCGATCACGTACCAGGTGCCCGCTCTCGTGCGCGAGGGCACAGGTCTGGTGGTGAGCCCTCTCATCGCCCTCATGCATGATCAGGTCGACGCGCTCGTCGCCAACGGCGTGCGCGCCGCGTACCTCAACTCCACCCAGTCGCCCGGCGAACGCGCCGGCGTCGAACGGGCCTACCTCGACGGCGAACTCGACCTGCTGTACGTCGCCCCGGAGCGGCTGAGCGTCCGTGCGACGACGTCGCTGCTCCAGCGCGGGCGGCTGAGCGTCATCGCGATCGACGAAGCCCATTGCGTGAGTCAGTGGGGCCACGACTTCCGGCCCGACTACCTCGCCCTCGGCGACCTCGCCGAGCGCTTTCCCGGCGTGCCGCGCATGGCGCTCACGGCGACGGCGACGCGCGCGACCCACGCCGAGCTCACCGAGCGTCTGTCGTTGCCGCACGCGCGGCACTTCGTCGCGAGCTTCGACCGCCCCAACATCCAGTACCGCATCGAGCCCAAGGTCGATCCGCGTCGGCAGCTCGTCTCCTTCGTGAAGGCTCAGGGCGCCGGCGCGGCGGGCATCGTGTATGCGCTCAGCCGCAAGTCGGTCGAGCAGACAGCCGAGTATCTGCGCACGCAGGGCCTCGATGCGCTCCCGTACCACGCAGGACTCCCGGCCGAGGTGCGCGCGAAGCATCAGTCGCGCTTCCTCCGCGACGAGGGCGTCGTGATGGTCGCGACCATCGCCTTCGGCATGGGCATCGACCAGCCCGACGTCCGCTTCGTCGCCCACATCGATCTCCCGAAGTCTGTCGAGGGCTACTACCAGGAGACCGGCCGCGCGGGCCGCGACGGAGACCCGGCGGTCGCGTGGATGGCGTACGGACTCGGCGACGTGGTTCAGCAGCGCCGCATGATCGACCAGTCGCCCGGAGACCGCGCCTACAAGATGCGGCTCGGTCAGCACCTCGACGCGATGCTCGCCCTGTGCGAGACGGTCGACTGTCGCCGCCAGAACCTCCTCGGCTACTTCGGTCAGGAATCAGAGCCGTGCGGCAACTGCGACACCTGCCTGGAGGCGCCCGAGACGTGGGATGGCCTGGTGCCCGCGCAGAAGCTTCTGTCGACCATCGTCCGCCTGCAGCGCGAACGCGGCCAGGCTTTCGGTGCGGGACACCTCGTCGACATCCTCCGCGGAGCGACGACCGACCGCATCGTCCAGCAGGGGCACGATCGTCTCGCCACCTACGGGATCGGCGCCGACCTGAGCGAGCAGGACTGGCGGTCGGTGGTGCGGCAGCTGCTCGCCCGTGGCATCCTCGTCGCGCGTGGCGAATACGGCACGCTCGCACCGGGTCCGGATGCCGGGCCGGTGCTGCGCGGGGAGCAGTCGGTGCCCCTGCGTCGCGACGTGCTCGGGCGCACCACCGTCAGTCGCACGCGGAAGGCATCGGCGGTTGCGGCGGTCGCCGACGGCGACCGTGACCTGTTCGAGGCGCTGCGCGCGTGGCGTGCCGATCAGGCGCGCGAGCAGGGAGTGCCCGCCTACATCGTGTTCGGGGATGCGACGCTCCGCGCGCTCGCCGATCGACGTCCGCGCACGGTCGACGACCTCAGCGGCATCACCGGCATCGGCGCCAAGAAGCGCGAAGCGTACGGCGAGGCCGTGCTCGCCGTCATCGCCGCCGCAGGCTGAGGGTGCCGCTGGCGACGCCGCGGGACATCCGCGACGCCATCTCCCCGTGACACTGAGTGTCAAAAGCGAGGGGTGTGGGTTCCACACAACCTGCGGCGCGCGGTCGGAGGGTCGGTTGTGCGTGTCCGTCAACCGGCTTGGTGTCGGCTTGTGGCACTTCTACGGTGAAGAGACGACTTCCCTGTCCGTCGAGGCCTGAAAGGTAAGCGATGACCGACGCCGCCGTCCGTCCCAAGAAGCCCGCGACCAACAAGAACACGCCCGCGGGGGGAGCGCCTGTCGCTGCGCATAGCGCCGACGAGGCGCACGAGCCGCGTATCGACATCGAGGCTGTGACCGAGGCGCTCCTCGGCACCTGGGCGCAGACCCGTCGCGAGGCCCGCGAGATGATCAAAGACCCGGCGTTCTGGCGCGTCGAGGGTCAGCCGATGGGGGAGCACCGCGAGCGCGTGCTCGAACAGCTCAAGCTGCTCGTCGAGAACGACGGGTCTCGCCGCGCGTTCCCCGAAGAGTACGGCGGGTTGAACGACAACGGCGCGAATCTGGCCGGGTTCATGGAGCTCGTACTGGCCGATCCGAGCCTGCAGATCAAATCGGGCGTGCAGTGGGGACTGTTCGGGTCGGCGATCTATCAGCTCGGGACCAAGCCGCACCACGACAAGTGGTTGCCCGATGTGATCAGCCTCGACCTGCCGGGCGCCTTCGCGATGACCGAGACGGGTCACGGGTCGGATGTCGCGGCGATCGGCACGACGGCGACGTACGACCCCGACACCGAGGAGTTCGTCATCCACACGCCGTTCCGCGGCGCTTGGAAGGACTACTTGGGCAACGCCGCGCTGCACGGCAAGGCGGCGACGGTGTTCGCGCAGCTCATCACGGGCGGTGTCAACTACGGTGTGCACTGCTTCTTCGTGCCGCTGCGCGACGACGAGGGGAACTTCCTCCCCGGTGTCGGCGGTGAGGACGACGGCGTGAAGGGCGGTCTGAACGGCATCGACAACGGACGTCTGCACTTCGACCAGGTGCGGATTCCCCGGGAGAATCTGCTGAACCGTTACGGCGACGTCGCCCCCGACGGCACCTACTCGAGCGACATCCCGTCTCCTGGCCGGCGTTTCTTCACGATGCTGGGCGCGCTCGTGCAGGGGCGGGTGTCGCTTGACGGGGCGGCGACCACCGGCACCGCGCTGGCTCTTTACATCGCTCTCACGTACGCGAACCAGCGTCGCCAGTTCGATTCGGGGGCGGGCTCGGACGAGGTCGTGCTCCTCGATTACGGCAAGCACCAACGCCGTCTGCTTCCGCGGCTCGCCCAGGTGTACGCCCAGTTCTTCGCGAACGACGAGCTGCTGCAGAAGTTCGACGGCGTGTTCGGGGGGAGCAACGACACCCCCGACGAGCGGGAGGATCTGGAGACGCTGGCCGCTGCGCTGAAGCCGCTGTCGACGTGGAACGCGCTCGACACGATCCAGGAGTGCCGTGAGGCGTGCGGTGGGGCGGGCTTCCTCGCGGAGAACCGGCTCGTAGGTCTCCGTCAGGATCTCGACGTGTATGTCACCTTCGAGGGCGACAACAACGTGTTGCTGCAGTTGGTCGGCAAGCGGCTGCTCTCCGACTACGCACGCCAGTTCAAGGGGGCCGATGCGGCGAAGCTCGCCGGGTTCGCCGCCCGTCAGACGGCGGGCAAGGTGTTCCACGGCGCGGGCCTGCGCCGGCTGGGGCAGGCGGTGGCCGATTTCGGCTCGACGGCGCGTTCAGTGGAGTTGGGACTGCGGGCCGAGCAGCAGCACGAGCTGCTGGCGGGTCGGGTGGAGCAGATGATCGCCGATGTCGCTGCGCGTCTGCGGCCGGCGTCGAAGGCTTCGCCGGCGGAGGCGGCGGCGATCTTCAACGCGAATCAGGCCGAGCTGATCGAAGCGGCGCGTGCGCACGCGGAGCTGCTGCAGTGGGAGGCGTTCAGCGACGGTGTGAACCGGTTCGACGACCCGGGCACCCGTCAGGTGATGACGTGGCTTCGTGATCTGTTCGGCCTGTCACTCATCGAGAAGCACCTGGCGTGGTACCTCATCCACGGGCGGCTGTCTGCGCAGCGCGCGACGTCGGTGAGTCGGTACATCGATCGGCTGTGCCTGCGGCTGCGCCCGCACGCGCAGGATCTGGTCGACGCGTTCGCATTCGAGCCGGAGCATGTTCGCGCGCCGATCGCGTCGGGCGCCGAGCAGATGCGTCAGGAGGAGGCGCGGGCTCACTACGTCGCATTGGCGGCGTCGGGGGAGGCGCCGGTCTCGGAGAAGTCGCTCAAGAAGAAGAAGTGATCCCGGCCGCTCATTAGGGTGGCAGCGTGGATGATGTGGATGCCGCTGCGCTGACGGCCGGTCCGATGCCGGCGGATGCCGAGCGGAGTGATGCGGTGCGTGTCGGGAGCGACGGCGTGGCGCGGTGCGCCTGGGCGGACGGTGACGCGGAGTACGAGCGCTATCACGACGAGGAGTGGGGTCGGCCGCTGCGCGGTGACCAGGCGCTGTTCGAGAAGATGAGTCTGGAGGGATTCCAGGCGGGGCTCAGCTGGATCACCGTTCTTCGCAAACGTCCGCGATTCCGCGAGGTGTTCGCGGGGTTCGAACCCGAAGCGGTGGCGGTGTTCGGTGCCGAGGATGTCGAGCGGCTGATGCAGGACGCGGGCATCATCCGCAATCGGGCGAAGATCGAGGCGACGATCTCCAACGCGCGACTCGTGGCGTCGATGGAGCCGGGATCGCTCGACGCGTTGATGTGGTCGTTCGCGCCTGCCTTCCATCGGCGTCCGGTGTCGTTCGCCGATGTGCCGGCGACGACTCCGGCATCCGATGCGCTGTCGAAAGCGCTCCGCAAGCGGGGGTTTCGTTTCGTGGGACCGACGACGATGTATGCGCTGATGCAGTCGGCCGGCATGGTCGACGACCACGTGGTGGGCTGCTTCCGGGCGGGATGAGGGTGCGTCTCCCGCCCGGCCGCATCACGCCGTGAGTCGAACGACGCGGTCTGCCGCGTCGGCGACGACAGGGTCGTGAGTGACGAGCAGGATGGCTGCGCTCGCGCACACGCGGAACATGAGGTCGAGGATCTCGTCGCGCAGTTCTCCGTCGAGGGACCCGGTCGGCTCGTCGGCCAGCAGCAGCGTGGGGCTGCGCACGACGGCTCTTGCGATGGCGACACGCTGCTGCTCACCGCCGGAGAGCTGCTTCGGGCGGTGGGTCGCGCGGTGGCCGAGGTCGACGCTCTCGAGCGCTTCGCGGGCCCGTTCGCGGGCTTCGGTGCGGTGGACGCCGCGAAGAAGAAGAGGGAGGGCGACATTCTCGAGGGCGCTGTAGCGCTGCATCAGCCGGAAATCCTGATGGATGTGCGCGATGTGCTGCAGGCGCAGGTCGGCGCGCTCGTCATCGCTGAGCCGCGCGAGGTCGCGGCCGCCGACGATGACACGGCCGTGTGGAGCGACGAGTCGCCCGGAGGAGAGGTTGAGCACCGTCGACTTTCCCGTGCCGGAGCGTCCGATGAGGGCGACGCGCTCCGCAGGGTTGATGGAGAACGTGAGCCCACGGAGGATGTCGACCGCATGACCCTTGCGCTTCGCGTAGGCGTAGTGCACGTCGTCGAATCGCAGGGCGGGGTCGACCGTCTGGGCTGTCCGACGCGTGTGGTGGGCTGGTTCTGTCATCGCATTCCTTCGGATGTGCGCGGGGTGTGGCGGAGTTCGTTCGAGGCCTGAAGCGGGCGTCGTGAGGATTGGCGCGCCGCCCGTCGGTGGGATGCCAGGTCGAAAGCGATGGTGACGACGGCGAACAGGAGGGTGACCGTGACCCAGTGGGGCGGCTGGATGTAGAAGCTCGCGAGGAACCACAGGGCTTCGCGCGCCGCCCATCCTGCGATCAGCGCGGCGGCGAGCGTCATCGCTGCCGCGACGAGCAGATGCGCGTGGCGGATGCGGGCCGGCCGGCATCCGAGGTCGAAGAGCAGTTCGCTCGTCGGCCGCAGCTGCTCGAACACGCGTGCCGAGCTTCTGAGCCCGAGCAGCACCCAGAAGACGAGTCCCACCACGAGTGTCGGTATGAGGAGGCCCGTGACCTGCGTGTCTGAGGCGGCGACGAGGGTCGCGAGAACCCGGTCGCTCCAGGTCTGTGCCGCGCCGGAGGGGGCGGTGCCGTCGAAGCGCACGATGGTCGCGCCGTCGTCGATGGCGCGGTCTGCTTCCGCGCAGACGCCGCTCGGCAGCACCAGGAGGCCTTGGGCCGCGTCTCCTGTGATCTCGTTGTACGACCGGGTCACCGCGTCGACAGTGAGGCGGCAGTCGCCTGCGCCGAGCGTGTGGACGACGACGCTGTCGCCCGCGCCGATCTGGAGCGCCGCAGCCACGGCGTCGTCGACAGCAGTCCCGCCCGGTGGCAGCGCGCCCTCGATGATGTTCGTGCCGAGCAGCGGGGCCGGCGGCCTGTCGCCGCTGTACACCCAGAGTCGAGGCTGCTGACTTGCGCTGAAGTCTCCGGGTGACCGGCCGGGAGCATCGAAGGCGGTCTCGCTCATGACGAGGGAGTTCCCGCCCATCACCACGGAGATGCCGTCTCCCGTCACCTCGTCGACGACCTCACGGGAGTCGTATCGCAGCCCAGCCTCGAACGTGACGGCGTTGAACGGCTGGAACGAGGCCAGAAGCACGATGAACAGCGTGAGCGCGCCGATCGCGGCGCGGGCGACGATGTCGAGCAGGATCGGGAGGGGGCGGAGGTGGCGGACCTGCACACGCAGGCACGTGAGCCAGGGAATCACGTGTGGGCCTTTCGTCGGGGTCGCAGGGCGGCGAGGGTCAGTTGTCTGTGCTGTGTCCATGCGGTCAAGAAGACGGTGACCAGGCCGCAGCCGATGACGACACCGGTGGCCGTCCACCACGTGGCCGCCACGGCAGGAGGAAGCGTCGGCCCCGCGAAGCCGGTCGTGTAAGCGAGCATGCCGAGGGCGGCCCCGGCCGGAATGGCGAGGACGATCGTGAGGCCGACGCCCAGCAGCAGCCCGCCGTGAACCGCTCGCGGCCGTGCGCCGAGTTCCAGGAGGACGGCAGCGCGGTTCCGGAACGTGCGAACCGTTGCGACCGCCTCTGCCACGAGGATCGCGAGGAGCGCCACGTAGGCGATCAGGCTGATGCCGAGAGTGAGCCCGAAGTTGCCGAACGCGTGGTCTTGAGCGAGAAGAAGCTGGTCGCTCGTACGCTCGACGTCGACGGGCCCGCCGTACCGGGCGTTCATCCGGCTGCTCCACGGCGGCTCGTTCAGCATGGTCTCGACTGCTTCGGGGGCGGCGGCGGTCGCGAGGGAGTTCGACGTGAGATCGATGCCGGGGTCGTGTCTTGCGAGGGCGGCGCCCGACATCATGGCCATGCCTGCGACGCCCGTGCTGCGCACCGCGTAGACGCCTCGCACCGTGAGCCGGATGGGCTCATCGGTCGCGACGCCGGCCTCGACCTGCTGGCCCGGGGAGACACCGAGGGTGGCGGCGATGTCTGCGCTGAGATCGATCCAGTCCCCATCGTCACGGGGATCGCGCGGGCCGCCCGCGACCCGGGTGGCATCGGGCATGAGCGTCGCTTCGGCATCGATGCGCTCGCCGAGCAGCGCCCACAGCGAGATGGGGCCGATGGTGCGGCCGTTCGACGCGGACACCTCCGTGAAGAAGTCGATGTACACGGCCGTCGGTGCGCCATCGAGTGCTGCGCGGATGTCGTCGACCTCATCAGGGCGCGCCATGGACGGAGCACTCGTGAGCGCCGCCGTTTCGCGGTAGCCGGCGGTGTCGAGCTCGTACTGGACCGGGAAGATCATGCCGAGCGCGAGGGTGAGGCCGGCGGTGGCGCACAAGACCGCCGCCAGCCTCACCAGCTCGGGCCCGATGACCCTGATCGACTGGACGATCGCGTGAATCACTTGACGGTGATGCGCAGCGCCGAGTTGGCGTCGACGGCGTGGCCGGTGCCCGTGCCCGCGTGGAAGTACTTCTGACCCTTGGACTGCGCAAGGGCACTGCCCTTGATGGTGATCGACAGCGTGCCCCAGAATCCCTTGTCGCCGCCCACCATCCATTGGTCGGTCTTCAACCAGTTGTCGCGCATGACCTTGTATGTGGTCGATCGGAGATCAGCGTTGGTCTCGTCGAGCCGGGGCTTGCCGAAGTGCAGGGGGAACGAGTTCACATAGGCCGCCGTCAGGGGCAGGGGGAGACCGAGGATGCGCGCTTCGTAGTTGATGCTGGCGCGCGCGTGGAGGCGCTGGCCCTTCGTGAACGACACATCGTTCGTGCGCGCGGTGGCGGTGACCTTGACGGTGGAGTCACCCGATATCTGCGTCGACGTCTGAGCCTGGGCCGGCCCCGCCGCGCTCAGAGTCACGGCGAGCGCGAGGATCGCGCCGTAGGTCGCGGTGCGTCCGCGTCTGGCCCGAGAATTGCGCATCATCTGCATCCTTTCGTGTTGCCGAGGACGGTGTGCCCTGGCGTTGAGGCGATAGCATATAAGCATTTCGGCGGAGTGGGGCAGGCTTCCCCCAGGGCCTGTGGATAACCCCTCCCGACCTCGCGGGGTGTCGGTGGGAGGCGGTACCGTCGCATCACCACCCACCGAGAGGCCGCCATGAACGACGCCCCGCATCCCGCCGACCGTCACGACAAGATCCGTGTCGTGGGAGCCCGCGAGAACAACCTGAAGGGCATCGACGTCGATATCCCGAAGCGCCGTCTCACCGTGTTCACGGGCGTGAGCGGCTCAGGGAAGTCGTCGCTCGTGTTCGCCACGATCGCCAACGAATCGCAGCGCCTCATCAATGAGACCTACCCCACGTTCGTGCAGCAGTTCATGGGCCAGTTGAGCCGCCCGGAGGTCGACGCCCTCGAGAACGTGAGCCCGGCGATCATCGTCGACCAGGAGCGCATGGGGGCCAATGCCCGCTCCACCGTCGGCACGGCGACCGATGTGCACGCCATGCTCCGGCTGCTCTTCAGCCGCCTCGGCACGCCGCACGTGGGCTCCCCGCAGGCATTCTCGTTCAACGTGCCGTCGGTGTCGGGGGCGGGGGCCGTCACGGCTGCGGCAGGCAAAGACAAGGGCAAGCGACAGCGGCGAACCTTCGAGATCACGGGCGGCATGTGCCCGCGGTGCGAAGGTCTCGGTGAGACCAGCGACGTCGACATCGACGAGGTGGTCGACCGGTCGCTGTCGCTCGCGGCGGGAGCGATCCGGGTACCGGGGTACAACCCCGACGGGTGGATGGTGCGCGGTTTCACGGAGTCCGGGTTCGTCGACCCCGACAAGCCCGTCGCCGAGTACACCGAGCAGGAGCTCGCCGACTTCCTCTACCGGGAGCCGACGAAGGTCAAGATCCAGAACATCAACATGACCTACGAGGGCCTCATCCCGAAGATCACCAAGTCGATGCTTCAGAAAGACCGCGACTCGCTGCAACCCCATGTGCGCGCCTTCGTCGACCGTGCGGTGAAGTTCCTGCCCTGTCCGGAGTGCGGCGGCACGCGCCTCAATGAAGGCGCCCGGTCGTCCAAGATCCACGGCGCGAGCATCGCCGACGTCGCCGCCATGCAGATCACCGATCTCGCCGACTGGCTCGCCGCCATCGAGGAGCCCTCTGTGGCGCCGCTCCTGGCAGGTCTCCGTCAGACCGTGGCCTCCTTCATCGACATCGGCCTCGGCTACCTTTCGCTCGATCGCTCCAGCGGCACGCTCTCCGGCGGCGAGGCCCAGCGCACCAAGATGATCCGGCACCTCGGGTCGAGCCTCACCGATGTGACGTACGTCTTCGACGAGCCCACAGCAGGGCTCCACCCCCACGACGTCCAGCGCATGAACCGCCTGCTCGGCCACCTGCGCGACAAAGGGAACACCGTGCTCGTCGTGGAGCACAAGCCCGAGGTCATCGAGATCGCCGACCACATCGTCGACCTCGGGCCCGGTGCCGGCCGACACGGGGGGCGGATCACATACGAGGGCGACCTCGAGGGTCTCCGGCGGTCGGACACGCTCACCGGCCGGCACCTCGACCACCGTGCCCGGCTCAAAGACGCGACCCGCACCGCCACCGGCCACCTCGAGATCCGTGGCGCGACGCAGCACAACCTCAAGAACGTCGATGTCGACATCCCCCTCGGCATCCTGACGGTCGTCACCGGCGTCGCAGGCTCCGGCAAGTCGTCACTCATCCACGGATACCTCCCTGCCTTCGATGACGTCGTCGTCGTGGACCAGTCGCCGATCAAGGGCTCGCGGCGGAGCAGCCCCGCCACCTACACCGGCATCCTCGACGCCATCCGTGCCGCGTTCGCGAAGGCCAACGGCGTCAAGCCCGGCCTCTTCAGCGCCAACTCGGAAGGCGCCTGCCCGGCATGCAAGGGGCTCGGCGTCATCATCACCAACCTCGGCTTCACGCAGAGCGTCGAGACACTGTGTGAACTGTGCGAGGGCACGGGTTTCAGCGACGAGGTGCTCGAGTACCGCCTCGATGGGCGGAACATCGCGGAGGTGCTCGCCATGTCTGCGGTGGAGGCCGCAGACTTCTTCCCCAAAGGTCCGGCGCACGTCACCCTCGCCCGCATGCTCGATGTCGGGCTCGGGTACATCACGCTCGGACAAGCGCTCAACACCCTGTCGGGCGGTGAAAGGCAAAGGCTCAAGCTCGCGATCTCGATGGCGAAGAAGGGCGCCGTCTACGTGCTCGACGAACCGACGACCGGCCTCCACCTCGCCGATGTCGACAATCTCCTCGGGCTCCTCGACCGTCTCGTCGACGGCGGCAACTCCGTCATAGTCATCGAGCACCATCAGGCGGTCATGGCCCACGCCGACTGGATCGTCGACCTCGGACCCGGAGCCGGCCACGACGGCGGACGCATCGTCTTCGAGGGCACACCGTCAGAACTGGTTGAGGCGCGCTCCACCCTCACCGGCGAGCACCTCGCCGCGTACGTCGGGCGCTGACCGCATCGATCCGCGACACATTCCGGGGAAAGCAGACTGGGGAGTTCTCCCCTGTCAATGGGTTCCTGCCGACCGCTACCCCTGACATAGGCTGTCAGGGTTCCGAGACAGTGAGCGACTGATTCAGCGATCAGTGCCCGACGCCACGCAGAAAACGAGCCCGGGGGGAGCCGAGCCCTAAATGAAGTCCTTTGCGTGGCTTCGTGCGCGTCCGCGCACCCTTGCGTCGGTCGGCGCGGTCGCAGCGGTCGCCGTCACGGTCGGCACACTCGCCTTCGTCTACGAAGGCAATCCGACGACCGAAGTCGACCTCCACGACGGTGGCGTCTGGCTCACCAAGCAATCGAGCATGCTCGTCGGCCACTTCAACAACGAATCGACCGTGCTCGACGGCGGACTCCGCACGGCGACCGCCGACTACGACGTCCTGCAAGACGGCGCCCGCGTGCTCATCGTCGATGAGACGACCGTCGCCGCCGTCGACCCCGCCCGCGTCTCTCTGGGCGGAAGCACCGACGTGCCGCCCGGCACGCGTCTCGCCCTCGGCGGGAGCAGGGTCGCGGTGCTGAGCCCCAGCGGCCAACTGTGGTCCACGGACTTCACCGCCGTCTCGTCCTTCGCCCCCGAGACGACCGAACCGATCGGCGAGCTGGGTCAAGGCGCGGTGACGACCGTCGCCCTCGACGGGACGGTCTACGCGGCATCCGCCAAGACCGGGAAGCTGTACGCTTACGGCCGCGCCGGTGACGGCACCACGACCGTCACCGGCGAACGCGACCTCGAAGGCGTCGAGCCCGACCATGTGCTTCACGCGGCCGCCGTCGGCAACGTCGCCTTCGTGCTCGACGCCGACACCTCGATCCTGCACGGCAGTGACGGCACCCGCGTCGAGGTGCCCGCCGACGCGGTGCTGCAGCAGTCGTCGGCGCAGACGGATGCCGTCACCCTCGCCACTCCCACGGAACTCATCCGCATCCCCTTCGGCAGCAGCGAAGCCACCGCCATTCCGTCGCAGGCGCCGGGAGGCGTCCCGGCCCAGCCGGTGTTCGTCGCCGGCTGCGCCTACGGGGCATGGTCGGGCTCCGGTGCCTTCGTGCGCGACTGCCCCGGCGACGAGAACGACGTCGTCGACATCATCGAAGGCATCGACGAGACGAGCGTGCTCCGCTTCCGCGTCAACCGCGACGTCGTCGTTCTCAACGACGTGTTCGGCGGAGCGGCCTGGATGGCCAGTGACAGCATGCAGCGCGTCGACAACTGGGACGACATCACGCCTCCCGAAGGCGAAGGCGAAGAGGAGGAGGAGACCACGGAAGAATCCGTCCAGACCACCCTCCCCGAGCGCACCGAGAAGAACACCGCCCCCATCGCCAACGACGACCAGTACGGTGTGCGCCCCGGCCGCACCACCGTGCTGCCGGTGCTCGAGAACGACACCGATGCCGACGGCGACGTGCTCGTGGCGGCGGTGGAACGCGAACCCGGTTTCGGCACGATCGAACCCATCCACAACGGCGCGGCCCTCCAGATCTCCGTGCCCGACGACGCCACCGGCTCCACCACCTTCACGTACGCCGTCGACGACGGCCGCGGCGGCGAGGACACCGCCAAGGTCACGGTCACCGTGCACCCGCCCGAGCAGAACTCCCCGCCCGTTCAGCGGCGCAAGACCGCCGTCGCCGTCGAGACCGGCGGAACCGCGTCGTACAACGTGCTGCCCGACTGGATCGACCCCGACGGCGACGACATCTTCCTGCTCGACGTGACACCCGACGGCGGCGACGAAGCCGACTTCACCTCCGACGGTCAGATCACCTACCGGGCGATCGGTGGAGTGCAGGGCCGCAAAGAAGTGCCCATCTCCGTGTCCGACGGTGCCGAGCGCGGCACCGGCGTGGCCGTCTACGACATCCGCCCGCTCGGCACGACGCAGCCCGTGACCAACGCCGACCACGTCGTCACGCGTGCCGGACGCTCCGTGACGGTCACCCCGCTCGCCAACGACACGAGTTCCGGAAGCGAGAAGCTGCGGCTCACGCGCGTCGACGAAGTTCCCGACGCGAAGATCACCACCGACCTGCCCGACAAGACGTTCTCGTTCGTCTCCGACAAGGTCGGCACCCACTACGTGCAGTACCTCGTCTCGGCCGGCCCGAACTCCGTGCCGGGGCTCGTGCGCATCGACGTGCTGCCCGACGACGACACCGAGCTGCCGCCGGTCGCGGTTCGCGACATCGCCCTTCTGCCCAAGGGCGGCGACGTGCTCGTGAATGTGCTCGGCAATGATTCCGACCCCGGCGGCGGCATCCTCGTCGTCCAGTCGGTGAGCGTCGAACCCGGCAGCGGAGTCGCCGCGGCCGTGCTCGGCCACGAGACCGTGCGCATCACCGACCAGAGCGGACTCGACGGTCAGGTGCGCGTCGGATACACGATCTCCAACGGCGCGGCCTCCGCCTCCGGTGAGATCGTGGTCATCCCCGTACCGTCGCCGTCGCGCCTGCGCCCGCCCGTCGCCGAACCCGACCAGGCGGTCGTGCGCGTCGGCGATGTCGTCACCATCCCCGTGCTCGACAACGACTACCACCCCAACAACGACACGATCCACGTCGCGCCCGAACTCGTCGAAGGTGTCGACGACCCGGCCGACGGGGAGGCGTTCGTCTCCGAAGACACCATCCGGTTCCGTGCAGGCGACGAAGCGGGGACCGTGAACGTGACGTACGACGTCGTCGACTCGCGTGGTCAGCGGGATGCCGGGTTCGTGCGCATCCAGATCCTGCCGATGAGCGACGACGGCAACGCCGCCCCCCGCCCGCGCGACCTCACCGCCCGAGTGCTCGGCGGGTCGAAGGTGGAGATCCCGGTGCCCCTCGACGGCATCGACGAAGACGGCGACTCCGTCGAGCTTGTGGGCATCGCCTCGGCGCCCAAGAAGGGGCGACTGGTGGAGACGAAGGTCGCCTCGTTCGTCTATGAGGCGTTCGAAGACTCGGCGGGCGTCGACAGCTTCACCTACCGGGTGCGCGACCGGCTCGGGAAGGAGGCGACCGCGACGGTGCAGCTCGGAATCGCACCCGTCGCCGCCGACAACCAGGCGCCGTACGCCGTGCGCGACTCGGTCGTGATGCGCCCCGGCAGACAGGTCGCCCTGCCGGTGCTCGACAACGACTCCGACCCCGACGGCGACCCGTTCGGGTTCGCTGAGGATGCCGTCGACGTCCCTGACGACGTCCCCGGCCTGAAGGCCGAGGTGTCGGGCCGGTACCTCGTGATCACCTCGCCGCCGGAGCCGACCGAGACGAGCGTGACCTATCGCATCGCGGATGACCGCGGGCTCGAAGCGACGACGAGCGTGCACATCACGGTCGACGAGAATGTGCCGCTCCTGCGGCCCATCGCGCGAGACGACCGTGTGACCGCCGAAGACGTCACCCCCGAGGGGACGGCGGACATCGCGGTCCTGGAGAACGACGACGATCCCGACGGCACCCGCAGCGCGCTGCGTGTCACGCTCGGCGCGGGCGGTGGCGGCGCGACCGTCAACGGCGACGGCATCGTGCGCGTCACGCTCACCGACGACCCGCAGCTCATCACCTACACCGTGACCGATGTCGACGACCAGACGGCATCCGCCTTCATCCGGGTGCCAGGGCTGTCGTCGCTGCCGCCCTCGCTCACAACGACCGAACCGCTCGTCGTGGACAGCGGCGAGACGGTCGAGCTCCCGCTGGCCGACTACGTCAAGGCGGCAGGCGGCAAGAAGGTCGTGATCACCGAGGCCGCGAAGGCGACGGCGGCGCACTCCGACGGGTCGCCGCTCGTGAAAGACCAGACGACCCTGGTCTACACGTCGAAGGACCGCTACTTCGGGGCGGATGCGCTCACCTTCGAGGTCACCGACGGCACCGGTCCCGACGACCCCGACGGTCGCAAGGCGACGCTGACGATCCCGATCACGGTGCTGCCGCCGGAGAACCAGCAGCCGACCATGGTGGGCGCCACGATGTCGGTCGCCCCCGGCGAAGACCCCACGACTCTCGGCCTGCGCGAGCTCGTGACCGACCCCGACCCGGGAGACGTGGAGAAGGCGACCTTCTCGCTCGCCGGGGCGGCGCCGTCGGGCATCTCGGCGTCGATCGACGGCGGGACCCTGCGGGTGTCGGCCGAGGCCACCGTCTCGAAGGGCACGACCTTCTCGCTGCCGGTGCGGGTCACCGACGGAGAGACGGCACCCGTCGAGGCGTCGATCACCGTCACCGTCACCGCCTCCACGCGAGAGCTCGCGAGCGTCAACGACGACACGATCGACCAGGCCGACCAGGGCGTGCTCGTGTCGGTGCCGGTGCTGCGCAACGACGTCAACCCGTTCCCTGACACGCCGCTGCGCATCGTCGGGGTCGAGCAGGAGGCCGGAGACGTCGCGCGCACCCGTGTCGCCGGCGACAGCATCGAGGTGACCAGCGCGCCCGACTTCGTCGGCACGATGGTCGTGCGGTACACCGTCGAAGACAAGACACGCGACGCCGACCGGCGGGTCGAGGGGCGCGTGCGTGTCACCGTGCAGGGTCGCCCCGATGCTCCGGGCAAGCCCACGGTGACCGCGGTCGAGAGCCGCACGGTGGTGCTCTCCTGGACGCCGCCGATCGACAACGGCCGGCCGATCACGAGCTACACGGTCAGCTCCGTGGCCGGCGGATTCAGCCAGCAGTGCGCGTCGACCACGTGCACGCTGACCGGACTCACGAACAACGTCGAGTACAACTTCGTGGTGACCGCCACCAACAGCGTCGGCACATCCGAGCCCTCCGTGCCGTCGGAGACGGCACGTCCCGACCAGCGCCCCGACCAGCCCACCCCGCCGTCGCTCGCCTTCGGCGACCGCAGCCTCGACGTCTCGTGGACGGCGCCGCGCACCGAGGGCTCGCCCGTCGAGAGCTACACGCTCGAGATCTCGCCCGCGCCGCCGTCCGGTGTCGCGCAGAAGACGGATGTCACCCAGACGCGGATCGTGTGGGACGGTCTGGAGAACGGCGTCGCCTACCAGGTGCGCGTGCAGGCGCACAACCGCGCGCCGGAGCCGTCGGACTTCAGCGCCTGGTCTGCGACGGAGATCCCTGCCCGCGCCCCGGACGCTCCCGGTGCCCCCACCAGCGAGCGCCTCGAGTCGGTGGGCACGCAGAGTCAGCTGCGGGTGTCCTGGAACCCGCCCGCCGCGAACGGCGACGCGATCGCGGCCTACCAGCTCCGGGTGCTCCGCGGCGGAAGTGTCGTGCGCACCGTCGACGTGCCCGCCGGGCAGACGAGCCAGGCGGTCACGGTCGACAACTCCACCAGCACCTACACCTTCACCGTGCGTGCCCAGAACAAGGCCGGATGGGGTGAGTGGAGCGCGCCGTCGGCGCCGCGCCAGGCCGCGGGCACCCCCTCGGCGCCCACCAACGTGGTCGCCTCCGAAGGCGACAACCGTGTCAGCGTCACGTGGACTCCGGGCTCCCTCAACGGTGCGAGCGCCAGCCAGGCCTCGTACCAGTACTCGGTCAACGGCGGGGCCTGGCGCGGCGACTGGGTGGCGGGCGGCAACAACGGCTCCGGCACGATCGGCAACGGACAGGTCAACAACAACGGGAGCTACGCGATCCGCGTGCGCGCGGTGACCACCTTCGACGGCTTCACCGAAGCGGGCGACCCGTCGTTCGCGTCGAACCAGGTGTCGCCGTACGGCCCGATCGGGAACCCCACGGCACGCGCCACCGCGAGCGGCACGTCGATCACGATGAGCTGGAGCGCCCCGGCCCGCAACGGCCGAGACATCACCACGCAGATCCGCACAGGTGACGGCCGAGGCTGGCGCACCGTGGGGGCCAGCGGCTCGGAGACCTACAGCAACCTCGGGTACGACGTCACGCGCACGATCGACGTGCGCACGACGGCCGCAGGACAGACCACGACGGCATCCGATTCGGCCAAGACCGCGTCGGCACCACCGCCGCCGCGCGAGCGGGTGTGGGTCAGCCGCGGCGATCGCGTCGGAGGATGCGTCAACGGCTGCTACAAGTTCGTCGTCCACTGGGAGAACATGTCGATCGGAAACGCCGGTCTGCAGTGCATGTACTCCAACGGAGCCGTCAGCGGCACCATCCACACCGTCAACTTCAGCGGCAACGGTCAGCGGCAGATCGAGTGCTTCCTCGGGGCCGACGGGTACGAGGTGTGGGTCGACATCAAGGGCTGGGGCGGCAGCGTCGACACCGAGAAGACATGGTGGCCGCGCGGCTGACCCCCCGCGACGCCCCGCATCGACAGGAGAGAAGACCGACATGAGCATGACCCCAGAGCAGGCCGTCTGGTTCCGCGACACCTTCGCGCGACTGGTCGACAACGTCGACAAAGCGCTCATGGGCAAGCGTGAGGTGGTGGGGCTCGTGCTGTCGGCCATGCTCGCCGAGGGGCACGTGCTCCTGGAAGACGCCCCGGGTACGGGCAAGACGAGTCTCGCCAAGGCGATCGCCGCCAGCGTGCAGGGCACGTCGAACCGCATCCAGTTCACGCCCGACCTGCTGCCCTCCGACGTGACCGGCGTGACCATCTACGACCAGCAGAATCATCGCTTCGAGTTCCACCGCGGCCCCGTGTTCGCCTCGATCGTGCTCGCCGATGAGATCAACCGCGCCTCTCCCAAGACGCAGTCGGCGCTCCTGGAGGTCATGGAGGAGTCGCGCGTCACCGTCGACGGGGTGGCGCACGAGGTAGGCCGCCCCTTCCTCGTCATCGCCACGCAGAACCCCATCGAGCAGGCCGGCACCTACAAGCTCCCCGAAGCCCAGCTCGACCGCTTCATGGTGAAGACCTCGATCGGCTATCCGTCGCTCGCCGTCGCCGAGCGCATCCTCGCCGGAGCCGTCGACCGCAACCCGTCGGCGAATCTCCGGCCCGTCATCACCACCAGCGCGGTCGCCGACATGGCCGACCTCGCCACCACGGTGCACATCGATCCCGCCGTGGCGCGCTTCTCGGCGCAGCTCGTGGAAGCGACGCGGGCCGATGAGGGCGCGCGACTGGGCGTATCGGTGCGCGGTGCGATCTCGATGATGCGGGTCGCCAAGGTGTACGCCGCCGCCCAGGGCCGGCACTACGTCGTTCCCGACGACATCAAGGCCCTCGCCCAGCCCGTGTGGGCGCACCGCATCGTGCTCGACCCCGAGGCGGAGTTCTCCGGAGTCACCGCCGAGCGGATCGTGCAGAACGCATTGGGCGGCGTCGAAGCACCGCTGGCACGGGCAACGGCCTGATGACCACGACGAGGGAAGCCGCCGCGGGCGGTGAAGGGGCCGAGGCGACCGTGCGCGCGCCTCGGCCGATCGGCGTGCCCGACACGGCCGCCGCCCCCGCTCCCTCGTCGCCATCCGTCGCAACGCCGCCCTCCGCCTCGGCGCTGTCGCTCGCCACCTGGCGACGCTGGCGCGATTCGGGAATGCGCCAGTGGGACGAACGGATCGAGCCTCACGTGGCCCGGGCACGCGGGCGTATCGCGCGGATCGCCGCCGTCGTCCGACCGCTCGGCTGGCTCGCGCTCGCCCTCGCCGGGGTGCTGTGGTCCGCGGCGGTGTCTTTCGGCTGGATCGAGGCGATGATCGCCGCCGCCGTCGTCACCGCCGTCATCGTGCTCAGCATCCCGTTCCTCTTCGGTCGCACCGCCTACGACGTCGACCTCGACCTCACGCGCACCCGAGTGGTCGTGGGAGAACGCGCGGTGGGCGCGCTGACCTTCACCAACGCGACCGGACGCGCGCTGCTCGCCTCGGAGGTCGTCCTCCCGGTCGGCGGCGGCCGTGGCGTGTTCGATGTGCCCCGCCTTGCCGCCGGCGCCTCGCACGAGGAGCTGTTCGCGATCCC
>JAEYVZ010000056.1 GCA_023431405.1 Actinomycetes bacterium | reverse complement strand
CCCCCGCCCCTCGCATCCGCCGCCGCACCGGCGCGGGTCGCAAATGGCTCGAGATCGGCCTGTTCGCCGGTCCCGCGCTGCTGGTCTTCCTGACCTTCGTGATCCTCCCGGTCGTCCTCGCCGCCGTCTACAGCTTCTTCAACTGGAACGGCCTCACCCCGCTCGAGCGATTCATCGGGTTCGACAACTACATCCGCGCGCTCAGCGACCCCCTCTTCCTCAAGGGAATCGGCAACAACTTCACGATCCTGTTCGCCTCGATCCTCGTGCAGGGGCCCATCGCCATCGCGATCGCGCTGCTCCTGAACCGCCGCATGCGCGGTCGCAGCGTCATCCGCGCGCTCATCTTCGTCCCCTACGTGCTGGCAGAGGTCGTCGCCGGTCTCTCGTGGAAGCTGCTCCTCTCCCCGCGCGGCGGCGTCAACGCCGTGCTCGAATCGATCGGACTCGGCGACCTCGCCCAGCCGTGGCTGGCAAACCCCGACATCGCCCTGTGGGTGATGTTCGGCATCCTCACCTGGAAGTACGTCGGCTTCGCCATCCTCCTGATGCTCGCCGGGCTCCAGGGCGTGCCTGCCGAGCTCACCGAAGCGGCGCAGCTCGACGGCGCCGGCTGGTGGAAGATCCAGTGGCACATCACCCTGCCGCTGATCGCCCCCACCATCCGCATCTGGATCTTCCTCTCGATGATCGGCTCACTCCAGCTGTTCGACATGGTGTGGGTCACGACCCGTGGCGGCCCCATCGGGGCGACCAACACGATGGCCGTGTACATGATCCAGTACGGCCAGACCCAGCCCGGCTTCGGCAGCGCCGTCGCCGTCATCCTGTTCGTCATCTCCCTGGCCGTCGCGCTCGTCTACCAGCGCTTCGCCCTCCGGCGCGACCTCGCCGGTGCGACCACGAGCGGAGTCCGCTGATGACCGCCACCGAAGCGATCACCACCCCGCCCTCCCGCACCGGACGCGTGCGCCGCGCCGACCGGGCCGCCGGCACCGGCTTCGACTGGGGCCAGCCGTTCGTGTACGTCATCGCCCTGATGGTCGTCATCATCTCGGTCGTGCCCGTCGCCTACGTCTGGATCGGCGGATTCCGCTCCACCCCCGACATCAACGCCGACCCGGCAGGCTGGCCCGCGCCGTGGATCTTCGACAACTACGCGCGCGTGCTCGGCTCGAGCCGGTTCTGGGGGTCGGTGTTCTCGTCGGCGGTCGTCGGCTTCGGCACCACCTTCGGTGTCGTGCTGCTGGGGGTCATGGCGGCGTTCGTCATCGCCCGATACGAGTTCCGCGGACGCGGCGCGCTCTACTCGCTCTTCGCCGCCGGACTCATGTTCCCCCTCACCGTCGCGGCGCTGCCGCTGACGATCCTGCTGCGCGACATCGGTCTCCAGGGGTCGTTCCTGGGGGTGATCATCCCGCAGATCGCGTTCGCGCTGCCGACGACGGTCATCATCCTCGTGCCGTTCCTGCGGGCGATCCCCTCGGAGCTCGAGGAGGCCGCCTCCATCGACGGTGCCAGCCGCGTCGGCTTCTTCTGGCGCATCATCCTGCCCCTGTCGGCGCCGGGGCTCGTCACCGTCGGGGTGCTGGCGTTCGTCGGAAGCTGGAACGCCTACCTGCTGCCGCTGCTGGTCATGGCCGCCGGCGGAATGCCGCAAGACCTGTGGACCCTTCCCCTCGGCGTGCAGCAGTTCTCGACCCAGTACTCCGCCGACACCGGCGCCGTGCTGGCCTACACCTCGCTCGCCATGCTCCCGGCGCTCGCGTTCTTCCTCTTCGCCGAGAAGCGCATCGTCGGCGGCCTCACGGGAGCGGTCAAGGGATGACCGGCACCCCCCTCACCAGGCACGATGCCTGGCAAGACCGCAGGAACACCCCTCAGGCACGGCAAGCGGATCCGGCTACGCAAGAGAATCAGGACCACCACGTGACGGTGCACACCACCACGACCTCCCGCGTCGACGAGCTCGTCGCCGCGATGACCGTCGAGGAGAAGATCGCGCAGCTCTACGGCGTATGGGTGGGGGCCTCCGACAGCGGCGGAGACGTCGCACCCCACCAGCACGACGTGGAAGAGGTCGTCGACCTCGAGGCGCTCCTGCCGCGCGGGCTCGGACAGCTCACGCGCTCGTTCGGGACCACGCCGGTGGATGCCGCGACCGCCGCCCTGTCGCTCGCCCGCACCCAGGAGCGCATCCGGTCCGCGTCGCGCTTCGGCATCCCCGCCGTCGCACACGAGGAGTGCCTCGCCGGCTTCGCCGCATGGGGTGCCACCGCGTACCCGGTGCCGCTGTCCTGGGGGGCGACGTTCGACCCCGACCTCGTGCGCGAGGTGGGGGAGCGGATCGGCTCCGACATGGCATCCGTCGGCGTGCACCAGGGCCTCGCGCCCGTGCTCGACGTCGTGCGCGATGCGCGCTGGGGGCGGGTGGAGGAGACGATCGGCGAAGACCCGGTCCTCGTGGGGACGATCGCGACCGCCTACGTGCAAGGCGTCGAGTCGGCGGGGGTCGTGGCGACGCTGAAGCACTTCGTCGGATACTCCGCGTCGCGGGCGGGCCGCAACCTCGCCCCCGTCTCGATCGGACGCCGGGAGCTCGCCGACGTGCTGCTGCCGCCGTTCGAGATGGCCGTCCGCGACAGCGGCGTGCGCAGCGTCATGAACTCGTACACCGACCTGGACGGCGTACCCACCGCGGCCGACCGCTCGCTGCTGACCGAGCTGCTGCGCGACGAGTGGGGCTTCGAGGGCACCGTCGTCGCCGACTACTTCTCGATCGCCTTCCTGAAGATGCTGCACGGAGTCGCCGGCACCTGGACCGAGGCGGCCGCGCAGGCCCTCGCCGCGGGCATCGACGTCGAGCTGCCGACGGTGAAGACCTTCGGCGACGCCTTCGTGCGTGCCGTCGAAGAAGGCGCCGTCGATGTCGGCCTCGTCGACACCGCCCTGCGGCGCGTGCTCGCGCAGAAGGAGGAGCTCGGGCTCCTCGACCCGGAGTGGTCGCCCGTGCCGCCGGCGCTCGCGGGCGCCGACCTGGCCGACCCCGACGCGGTGCGCGGAACGGTCGACCTCGACCCGCCGCGCAACCGCGACCTCGCCCGCCGGGTGGCCGACGAGGCGATCGTGCTCGTCCGCAACGACGGCACGCTCCCGTTACGCGCGCCGTCGAGGGTCGCGGTCATCGGACCCAATGCCAACGACCCGTATGCGATGCTCGGCTGCTACTCGTTCCCGACCCACGTCGTGACCCAGCACCCTGGAGTCGAGATGGGGATCGAGATCCCCACGCTCCTCGACGCGGTGCGCGCCGAGTTCCCCGCAGCCGAGGTGACCCACGTGCGCGGCACGAGCGTCGACGGCGGCGAGACCGACGGCATCGCCGCCGCCGTCGCCGCCGCCGCAGACGCCGACGTCGTCGTGCTCGCCCTCGGCGACCGTGCGGGCCTGTTCGGCCGCGGGACGAGCGGAGAAGGCTGCGATGCGGCCTCACTGAGCCTCCCGGGCGCCCAGCAGCAGCTCGTGGAGGCGGTGCTCGACGCCGGCACACCGGCGGTGCTCGTGCTCCTCGCCGGGCGCCCCTATGCGCTCGGCCGGGCGTCGAGTGAGGCCGCCGGCATCGTCGAGGCGTTCTTCGCCGGCGAGGAGGGCGCGGCATCCGTCGCGGGGGTGCTCAGCGGCCGGGTGAACCCGTCGGGGCGGCTTCCGGTCAGCATCCCCGCCGATCCTGGAGCGCAGCCGACGACCTACCTGGCCTCGCCGCTCGCGCGCCGTACCGACGTGTCGAACATCGACCCGTCGGCCGCATTCCCGTTCGGGCATGGACTCTCGTATTCGACCTTCGCGTGGTCGGATGCCACGGCATCCGCGACCTCGATGGCGACGGACGGGAGGGTGTCGTTGACCCTCGCCGTGACGAACACCTCCGATCGCGACGGTGCTGAGGTCGTGCAGCTCTACCTGCACGATCCGCACGCCGAGGTGGCGCGGCCCGTGCAGAAGCTCATCGGCTACGCACGCGTCGCGCTCGCGGCCGGTGCCGCCGCCGAGGTCGTCTTCGAGGTGCCCGCAGACCTCGCCGCGTACACGGGGCGTGAGGGCGTGCGCATCGTCGATGCGGGCGAGATCGTGCTGAGCGCAGGGCGCTCCAGCGCCGAGTTCGCCTCGTCGGTGTCGGTGCTGCTGGAAGGTCCGACGCGGGTCGTCGACCACACGCGCGCTCTCGTCGCGCGCGCGGTGGTCACGCCGCGCTGACGCCGCGCCGATCGGTCCTGTCCCGGCCGGGCCTCGGCGTGGCCGGGCTTCGGCCGGGCGGGCGCTGCGTGCGCTGCGTGACTCCTGCAGATCATGCGTCGACGCGAGGCCCGCTCGGCGTGTCGGGGCGTCGCGTGTCGAATCGCAGGAGTTGTGCAGACCCCGCCCATTTGTAGACGCGAAGAACATATGCGCAAGCCGCAGCGGGGCGACGAAAGACGTCCGACCGCGGTCGAAAGTTACGTGAGACTCCTCGAAACGTCAGGAGGTCGGTGCGGCGGTGCTCCCGCGCACGACGAGATGCGTCGCGAGGTCCATCCTGAGCGTGTCGACCGACTCGCCCGCCGCCAGCCGCAGCACGATGCGCGCCGCCTCCTCGCCCATGCGTCGCAGGGGCTGATGCACCGTCGTAAGGGGCGGCGTGAGCCACCGCGACAGGGCGATGTCGTCGTAACCGACCACCGACAGGTCGCGGGGAACGCTGAGGCCGGCCTCTGTCGCCGCGGCGATCACTCCGAGTGCCTGCAGGTCGCTGCCGGCGAAGATCGCGGTGGGGCGGTCGGGGCGTGCGAGCAGTTCCCGCGCGTGGCGCTCGCCTCCGGTGGAGTGGAAGTCGCCGAAGCGGATCCACTCCGGGTCGATGGGGAGCGAGGCGGCGTTCATCGCCGAGCGGTAGCCGTCGAGGCGCGCGAGGGAGCACATCATGTCTTCGGGCCCCGTGATCGTCGCGATCCGACGGTGCCCGAGTTCGATGAGGTGTCGCGTCGCGTGGAGCCCGCCCGACCAGTTCGCCGAGCCCACCGAGGGGACGTCGGGGGTGGGGTCGCCGGCCGGGTCGACGATCGCGAAGGGCACCCCGCGAGAGCGGAGCTTCTCGCGGTGGGGGCGGGCGAGGTCGGAGAAGACGAGCACGACGCCGAGCGGGCGGCGGCGAAGCACCCCGTCGATCCAGTCGGGCGACGGGGCGTGGCGGTCTCCGCTCACGGTGAGCACGACGGACAGCCCCGCCGCGTGGGCGACCTCCTCGACGCCTTCGATGACCTCCATCGACCAGCTCGCCTCCAGTTCATGGAAGACGAGCTCGATCGACTCGCTGCGCTGGGCGGAGGCGCGGCGCGTGTAGCCGTGGCGCTTCAGGTGCTCTTCGAGGCGTGCGCGCGTGGATGCCGCGACGTCGCTGCGGCCGTTCAGCACCTTCGACATGGTGGCGAGCGAGACCCCCGCTTCGGCGGCGATTTCGGCGAGCGTGACGCGGGGTTCGGGCATCTGGTCCTCGGTGAGACAGCGGGAGTGCGACAAAGGTAGCGCAAGTTTCGATGCCGCACGGGCACTGGACGCGGGCGCGCCACGGGTATAGGTTGTGACTAGCAACAATTCGCGAAGGAGCGCCATGCCCACCCCCACCCCTGCCGACAAGTTCACCTTCGGTCTCTGGACCGTCGGCTACAACGGGACCGACCCGTTCGGAGGCCCGACGCGCCCGCCTCTCGATGTCGTGCACGCGGTCGAGAAGCTCGCCGAGCTCGGCGCCTACGGCCTCACCTTCCACGACGACGACCTGTTCGCCTTCGGCTCCTCCGACAGCGAGCGTCAGACGCAGATCGATCGCCTCAAGGGCGCCCTTGCCGACACCGGCATGACGGTGCCGATGGTCACCACGAACCTCTTCAGCGCGCCCGTGTTCAAAGACGGCGGCTTCACGTCCAACGATCGCGACGTCCGCCGCTTCGCCATCCGCAAGGTGCTGCGCCAGCTCGACCTCGGCGCCGAGCTGGGTGCGAAGACCTTCGTCATGTGGGGAGGCCGGGAGGGTGCCGAGTACGACTCGGCGAAAGATATCCGCCTCGCGCTCGAGCGCTACCGCGAGGCCGTCGACTTCCTCGGCGACTACGTGGTCAGCAAGGGCTACGACATCCGTTTCGCGATCGAGCCGAAGCCCAACGAGCCCCGCGGCGACATCCTGCTTCCCACCGTCGGTCACGCCCTCGCCTTCATCGAGTCGCTCGCCCGCCCCGAGCTCGTGGGCCTGAACCCCGAGGTCGGACACGAGCAGATGGCGGGTCTCAACTTCGCGGCCGGCATCGCGCAGGCGCTGTACCACGGCAAGCTCTTCCACATCGACCTCAACGGTCAGCGCGGCATCAAGTACGACCAGGACCTCGTGTTCGGTCACGGAGACCTCCACAACGCGTTCGCCCTGGTCGACCTGCTCGAGAACGGCGGCCCGAACGGCGGCCCCGCCTACGACGGCCCGCGTCACTTCGACTACAAGCCGAGCCGCACCGAAGACGAGGACGGCGTGTGGGCCTCCGCTGAGGCCAACATGCGCACCTACCTGCTGCTGAAGGAGCGCGCCGCGGCCTTCCGCGCCGACCCCGAGGTGCAGGAGGCGCTCAGCGCCGCGCGCGTGACCGAGCTCGCGCAGCCGACCTTCGCCGAGGGGGAGACGTACGACGAGTTCGTGGCCGACCGCTCGGCCTACGAAGACTTCGACACGTCCGCCTACTTCGGCGGCAAGGGGTTCGGGTTCGTCCGCCTCCAGCAGCTCGCCACCGAGCACCTGCTCGGCGCTCGCTGACATCGTCGGCCGCTGAGGCCGCCGACGGGGATCCGGACCGCCGGCTGCCGGCGCCCCGCGCGGCGCAGAACTGAGGAAGGATGCCGGCATGACGCTGGTGATGGGTGTCGATTCGTCGACCCAGTCGTGCAAGGTCGTGATCGCGGATGCCGACACCGGCGCCATCGTGCGTGAGGGTCGCGCCCCGCACCCCGATGGCACGAGCGTCGACCCCGAAGCGTGGTGGACGGCCCTCCAGGAGGCGATCGCCGTCGCCGGCGGGATGGACGACGTCGCCGCCTGGTCGATCGGTGGCCAGCAGCACGGCATGGTGGCGCTCGATGCGGAGGGTCGCGTCGTGCGCGACGCGCTGCTGTGGAACGACACGCGATCGGCGGGTGCGGCATCCGACCTCATCGCGGAGTTCGGCGCGGAGGCGCTCGTGGAGCGCACGGGACTCGTGCCGGTCGCGTCGTTCACCATCACGAAGCTCCGGTGGCTGCGCGACCACGAGCCCGGCAACGCCGCCCGCGTGGCGGCGGTCGCGCTCCCGCACGACTGGCTCACCTGGCGGCTGCGCGGCTTCGGGCCCGAGCGTCCGGCGCTCGACGAGCTCGTGACCGACCGCTCGGATGCGTCGGGAACCGGCTACTGGAGGCCCGCCGACGACTCCTACGACCGCGACCTGCTGATCGCGGCGCTCGGTCACGACGCCGTGCTGCCGCGGGTGCTCGGGCCGCGCGAGTCGGTGCGCGACGCCGACGGGCGTGCGGTGGCTCCCGGTGCGGGAGACAACGCCGGGGCGGCCCTGGGGGTGGGTGCGAGGGTGGGCGACGTCGTCGTGTCGATCGGCACGAGCGGCACGGTCTTCGCGATCAGCGCCGAGCCGGTGCGGGATGCCACGGGCACCATCGCGGGCTTCGCCGATGCCGACGGCAACTTCCTTCCGATCGTCGTCACCCTCAACGCCGCCCGTGTGCTCGACGTCGTCGCGCGCCTGCTCGCCGTCGATCACGCCGAGCTGTCGCGGCTGGCGCTCGCCGCTCCGGCCGGCGCCGGGGGCCTCAGCCTCGTGCCGTACTTCGAGGGGGAGCGCACCCCGAACCTGCCGGATGCCACGGCATCCCTCACCGGCATGACTCTCGCCTCGACCACGCGCGAGAACCTCGCCCGCGCCGCTGTGGAGGGGATGCTGCGGGGCCTCGGTGCGGGTCTCGACGCCCTGCGCGGTGCGGGGGTGCCCCTCGATCGGGCGCTGCTGATCGGCGGGGCGGCGCAGTCGGAGGCGGTGCAGCGCATCGCCCCTGAGGTGTTCGGGGTGCCGGTGGAGGTTCCTGCTCCCGGGGAGTACGTGGCGCTCGGGGCCGCACGCCAGGCGGCGGCGGTGCTCGCCGCGACGTGAGGCCCGCGCCCGCGGCGCAACTCCTGCAGACGGTGCGACCGGGCGGCCGACACGCCGTCGCGCGCCGGCCCCGCGCAGCGGATTGCAGGAGTTCTGCCGGCTCCGTGTCGCCGACGGACGGGGGTCAGAAGAGCTGGGCGAAGCCGCGGAGGATGCGCGCGGGTTCGGTGAGCGAGGCGGCGAGCACGCGCGCCGCGATCGCATCGAAGTCGGATGCCGCGAAGTAACCGTCGTCGCGGTACACCGCCATCCGCTCCGTGAAGGCGCGGCCCGTCGGCTCGGGGTGGAACTGGGTCGCGTACAGACGGTCGCCCACCCGGTAGGCCTGTACGGGGCAGGCGTCGTTGGTGGCCAGCAGCACGGCGCCGGTCGGGAGGGTGTGCGTGCCCTCCTTGTGGGCCGTCAGCGCGGAGAAGGTGTCGGCGAGCCCTCCGAACAGGGGGTCGTGCGCCGCGTCAGGCGTGAGCGATACGACGGTGGGGCCCGTGTCTTCCGGGTAGCCGCGGGTGACGTCGCCGCCGAGCGTACGCGTGGCCACACCGATGCCGTAGCAGGTGAAGAGGGCGGCTGTGCGCCCTGCCGCCGCTGCGTCTGCGACGCGCGCGAGGTCGGATTCGAGTCGTCGCTGCACCTCGGTCTTGGTGGACTCGGGATCGGTGACGTTGAACGGGCTGCCGCCCACGACGAATCCCCGCCAGCGCTCGTCGGCATCGTGAGGGAGCGGCTCCCGCACGAGGTCCCAGCGCTCGAGCGACGTCTCATCGAGCCCCATCGCGAGGCGGAACGACTCGTATTCGGCGGCGCCGGCGCCCTGCTGCGGGCGGACGCAGAGGTAGACGAGCGGGCGCATGGCCCCGATTCTAGGTGGGAGGCGCCTCCCGACGCGAGGACCGTGACACGCGGCGACGTATCAGAAAGGGCCTGGTCCGCTCCTTAGATTGTGGCCACAATGGGCGGTATGACTGATGCCGACCCGTCGCACGTGCGGGACGAATCGGACGACGACGGGCGGGCCGTCGGCGAGCCCTCCGTCTGGGACCGGGCCGCCAGCGCCTTCTCGCGCTGGCGCGAGGGTGACGCGCGCGCCATGGACGATCTCGTTCGGGGGATGACGCCCGTGCTGTGGCACGTGGTGCGTGCATACGGGCTCGAACGCTCCCTGGCCGAGGATGTCGTGCAGACGACGTGGATGACCCTCGTGCGCCGCCACGACACCATCTCGGATGAGCGTGCGGTGGCGGGGTGGCTCACGACGTGCGCGCGCCGGGAGGCCTGGCGCGCGGCGAAGGCCCACCAGCGGGTGCGGGCGGTCGACGACGCCGATCTCGAGACGCATCTTCCGGCAGAGGTGTCGGCCGAGGCGCGGGCCGAGCTCGCCGACAGCGAGAGCCGTCTGTGGCGGGCCGTGAAGGTCCTCGACGAGCGCTGCCGCCGGCTGCTGCGCATCGTCGCGTTCGAGGATCGCCCCGACTATGCGCGGATCGCGCAAGACCTTTCGATGCCGATCGGATCGATCGGACCCACCAGGCAGCGATGCCTGGGGAAGCTGCGGGCCCGGCTCGCCGCTGATGGCTGGACAGGAGACGCCGATGACCGTTGACACCGACGCCGCGATGTTCCAGACCCTCCGACGGGTCTGGGAGCACATCGATCCGATGCCCGCCGACATGGTCGACCGGATGGTGGCCGCTGTCGCCAGCGCCGACCTCTCGCGTGAGTACGCGCTCCTGACGCTCGTGTCGCATTCGGAGCTCGCCGCCGTCCGCGGCGAGGCCAATGCGCTGACCCTGCAGTTCAGCGACGGCGTCACGAGCGTGCTCGTCCATGTCGTGCCGTCGGGCTCCGGCCTGCACCGTCTCGACGGGTGGGTCGATGCACCCGCCCGGTCGGTGGAGCTCGAGCAGCAGGAGCGCTCGTGGACGGCGACGTCTGACCGCGGGCGCTTCGCCTTCGAGGAGATCCCTTCGGGGATGACGCGGCTGAGGGTGGTCCTGGAGGCGACCGCGGATGAGGCGTCTCCGACCGAGTTGCGGACTCCTCGTTTCGAGGTGTGACCGGCCTCGCCCGATTCTCGGATGCCGCATGCCGTCGGCATCCCACCCTGCCGCTGGGGCGGCTCGATGAGAGGATGACGCATGGTGGATCAGGTCGGTGCGGAGGCGCCGCAGCCCAGGGGTTGGTCGTGGCGTGACCGCGCACGCGGTTCGGTGATCTCGGCGGTCGTGCTCGACCCGGGTACGGAGCCGCTCGACGGCGTCGAGGCGTTCCAGACGGCGTACGTGCCCGACCGTCTGCTGGTGAGCATCGACTCCGACGACAAGAACCTCGAGGCCGGCCCCTTCCGTCTCGTGCGTGCGGCGGCCGAGGCGTTCGGCTGGGGCGCTGAGCCCGAGGTGCGACGCGGCGCGGCCGGCGACCGGGGGCGACGGGCGGGCCTTCCCGAGGGTGGCCTTCCGGGTGCCCCGCGGGTGATGCGCGTGCAGCTGACGACGCCGGAGGAGGCCCGTGGGGGGATCTCCCCGGCGCTTCCCGACGCCTGGCGGGTGCTGCAGCAGGTGCGGCGCGAAGCGCTGTCGGCGGCCCGGCTCTCCCGCGACTCCGGCCCGCTGGAGGTGGGGCGGGCCCTGAAGGCGGCGGGTGCTGATCGGGTCTCGCTCGATCACGTGCTGACGGTGGATCCGATCGGCGTGAACCCCTATACGAAGACGAACCCCTTCACCAAGACGAACCCGTTCACGAAGACCAATCCGTTCACCAAGACGAACCCGTTCACGAAGACGAATCCGGTCGGCGAGTACGGCGATCACGGCTCCGGCGGTCGTCAGCCGGTCGCGTGGGTCGGTCCCGCCCCGGCTCGCAGCGCCGTCCCCGAGGGGTGCCGCCGCACCGTGGTGGCGGTGCTCGACACGGGGGCGGGCGTCCACGACTGGCTCCCCGATGACATCGTCGACCGGCACGTGACGCTCGACGGCCGGCCGGTCGGGCTCGACGACGAAGCGAATCCCGAGATCTACCCCGACCTCTACGGCCCGCTCGACGGACAGCTCGACGACGTGGCCGGACACGGAACGTTCATCGCGGGCATCGTGCGCCAGGCCGCGCCGGATGCCGACATCCTCGCGGTGCGGGTGGCCGACGCGCTCGGGATGGTCGAGGAGTCGCGTCTGCTGGAGGTCGTCGAAGACCTCGGCGTGCTCATGTACCGCTACCAGCACGGGCTCGATGGCGGACGGCCGATCGACGTCCTCAACCTGTCGCTCGGCTACTACCACGAGACCCCGCAGGACGGCCTCTACTCGCGCGACCTCTACGACCTGCTCGCGGTGCTGCGCGCGCTCGGCACCACGGTCGTCGTCTCGGCGGGCAACGATGCGATCGACCGGCCCACCTTCCCCGCATCGCTGTGGGACTGGCCGGGCTCCGACAACGGCATCCTGCCCGACGCGGGCGCCCCGCACATCTCGGTCGGCGCGCTCAACCCCGACTGCCGCACCACCGCGCTGTTCTCCAACGTCGGTCCGTGGGTGCGCACGTATGCGACCGGTGCCGCGGTCGTGAGCACCCTGCCCGACTTCTACGGCGGCCTTCAGGCCTCGGCCCGTGACGACCAGTACGCGCGCGAACGGCTCACGATCGGCCCCGAAGACTTCCGCGGCGGGTTCGCGGTGTGGAGCGGCACCTCGTTCGCCGCGCCGCTCGTGGCGGGACGGATCGCGGCGGCGCTCGGCCAGCCCGCCGAGGGCCCCGTCGACCCCGGCACGGCTGTGCCCGCCGCCGTCGACGCGGTCAAGGCGGTCATGGCGAGGGCCTGACCGCGCGCGGCCGAAGAGCGGCCCGCAACTCGCGCAGACGGCTTTCGGGCGGCATGCTGAGGGGGTGACCCCGACGGCTGAGGAGCTCTATGCGCGGGGGCGGGAGCTGAGCGACCAGCGCCGCTACGCCGAGGCGAGCACGGTGCTCGCCGAGGCGGCTGCGGCCGCGGCAGATCCCGACCTCGCCGCGCGCATCATCGGCACGCGCGCGTACGTGCTGACGCAGACCGGCGCCGCCGACGAGGGGGAGCGCACGTGCCGCGCGGCGCTGGCCGCCGAGGGGCTCCGCCCGCACACCCGCGGGGTGCTCGCCGGCCAGCTCGGCAGCGTGATCGTGCATCAGGGGCGGCTCGACGAGGGGCTGGAATGGCTGGGGCGCGCGATCGACACGATCCCCGACGACCCCCTCGCCGTGGCGAACCTCCGCATGAACAGGAGTGTCGTGCACATGCAGCGGCGCGACATCGCCGCGAGCGCTGCCGACGTGGAGGTGGCACTCGACGTCTTCCAGCGGCTGGGAAGTCCCACCGACGTCGCGGAAGCGCGCCATAACCTCGGGTACGTCGCTCTGCTGGCCGGCGACCTCGTCCGGGCGATGCGGGAGATGGCCCTGGCCCGTCCGACCCTCGCGGCCCTGTCGGCGGTGAACGCTGCCATCAGCGACACCGACCGGGCCGAGGTGCTGCGTGATGCGGGTCTGGTCACGGAGGCCGAACGGCTGCTCGAGACGGCTGCCGAGGCGTTCGGGGTCGACGGGATGCCGCTTGCCCGCGCCCAGGCGGAGCTTCATCTGGCCACCTCGCTCCTTCGCCACGACCCTGAGCGCGCCGAGGAGACCGCCCGTACCGCCGCGCGACGGTTCGCTCGCGCCGGGTCGGCACCATGGGCGGCGAGGGCTCACGGCATCCGGCTGCGCGCACGGCTCGCCGGCGGCGTGATCGTGCGCTCGGCGAGCATCGTCGCCGGAGCGCGCCGCCGTGTGAGCGACGCCGAGGTCGACGCCGTCGCCCGGACCCTCTCACGTGCGGGCTTCGTCAACGATGCCGCCGCCCTCCGGCTCACCCGTGAACTCTGGCGCGCCCGCACCGGGCGCCGCCCCGGTCGCATCCCGCCGCTGTCGCCGTCGGCCTCCCTCGACGTGCGCCTCCTCGCACATGAGGTGCGGGCGCAGCGCGCGCTCACCGCCGACGACACCGCCCGTGCCCGCCGGCTCGCCGCCGCGGGTCTCGAGGAGCTCACCGCCTGGCGCGCGTCGTACGGGAGTCTCGACCTGCAGACCTCCCTCGCGATGCACGGCATGGGCCTCATGCTCATCGGCATCGACGCGGCGGTGCGCTCCGGTGCCGCCGAGCACGTGCTGGAGTGGGCGGAGCGCGCGCGACAGCTCAGTCAGCAGGTCGTGCCGCTGCGCCCTCCGCACGACCCCGATCTCGCCGCCGATCTGGCCGAGCTGCGCATGCTGCGCGCCGACCTCTCGGATGCCGACTGGCTGACCGATCCGCGCGCCGTCGCCCTCGGAGACCGTGTGCGCCAGCGGCAGTGGACCGCCACCGGCGTCGCCGACGTGGAAGAGCGTCTCGACCTCGCCCGCCTGCAGCGGAGGCTTGACGCCGACACCGCCGTGGTCTCGTACGTGTTCGGCTCGGCAGGGCTCACCTGTGTCATCGTCACCGCCGAGGAGGCCCGTGTCGTCCCGCTCCCGGAGTGGGAGACCGCTCGCCGTGCCCTTCCCGGGCTGCGCGCCGACCTCGACATGACCGCCACCGTGCGCACCGGCCCTCTCGCCGACATCGTGCGCGGATCGCTCACCAGGCGGCTTGCGGAGCTGTCGCGCGCGATCGCGGCCGAGCCCGTGAGGCTCGCCGGCGATCGACGCCTGGTGATGACGACGCCGGGGCTTCTGGCCGGCATCCCGTGGAGCATGCTTCCGGCGCTCGTGGGGCGTCCGTTCACCCTCGCCGCATCGGCGTCGCGCTGGGCGCGCACGGAGCTGATCGCCCCCGAGAGCGCCGGGTTCGCCGTAGGCCCGCGGGTCGCTCGTGGCGCGGAGGAGGTCTCGGTCGCCGCCGCCGCCTGGACCCGGCCGCGACACCTCACCGAGGGGGAGGCGACGGTGGGCGCCGTCTCCGACCTGGCCGGACGGGTAGACCTGCTGCATGTCGCCGCCCACGGACGGCATGCCGCCGACAACCCGCTCTTCTCCGGTCTCGAACTGCAGGACGGCGTGCTCTTCGGCCACGACATCGACCGCATCGCTGCCGTGCCGCGGATCGTCATCCTCTCGGCGTGCGAGGTCGGGCGCTCCTCGGTGCGCTGGGGGGAAGAGGCGGTCGGGATGACTCGTGCGTGGCTCCATGCCGGTGTCGACTGCGTCATCGCCGCGCCGGTCATCGTCGCCGACGACGACGCGTGCGAGCTGCTCGGCGCGGTGCATGCGGAGATTGCGGCGGGGGAGGCGCCGGCGGTCGCGCTCGCCCGCGCGCAGGCGCGCACGGGCATCACCGCACCGTTCCAATGTCACGGCGCCGGATTCTGAGAATCGTCGAGTTTTCCCGGATGCGGTGGACGCTGTCGAAAACCTGAGAGGAATCTCATCCGGCGTGTATCAGGCCCGGAAGGGCCCGCTCCTGATCGTTGAACGACCACTGACGAACGCATGGGGATGCAGACGTCATCCCGATGGGGGACTCCAACGCTGGTCGTTTTGTGAAGTCCGGATCAGCTGGGGGGCACCGGTCTTCGGGCCGGCGGGGGCGGGGGGCACCGCCGGCCCCGCGGCTGGCCGGGCAACGTGTTTA
>JAEYVZ010000082.1 GCA_023431405.1 Actinomycetes bacterium | reverse complement strand
GTGATCGTCGGCGGCGGCCACAACGGCCTGACCGCGGCGGCCTACCTCGCCCGGGCGGGGTTGCGCGTGCTGGTGCTGGAGCGAAGCGATCACGCCGGTGGCGCTGCCGTCTCCGACCGGGTCTTCGCCGGAGTGGACGCGCGGCTGTCCCGGTACGCCTACCTGATCAGCCTGCTGCCGCGCCGGATCGTCACCGACCTCGGCCTGAATCTGCGGCTGGTGCGGCGCCGCTACTCGTCCTACACCCCAGACCCCGACCAGCCCGACCGGGGACTGCTGGTGGACCGGTACGCGAGCGCTGCCGCCGCCCGTGAGGCCTTCGACCGGGTGGGAGCCGGCCCGGACGCCGTCGCCTGGTCGGAGTTCTACCGGGAGACGAGCGCGATCGCCCGGGTGGTCTTCCCCTCGCTGCTGGAACCGCTGCCCACCGCGGACGCGCTGCGGGCCCGGCTGGCCGATCCGGAACTCTGGGAGCAGGTCACCGGCCGTCCGCTCGGCGAGGTGGTGGCGGACTGGTTCGGCAGCGACCTGGTCCGCGGGGTGGTGGCGACCGACGGACTCATCGGCACCTTCGCGTCGCTGCAGGACGACGGACTGACCGCGAACCGCTGCTTCCTGTACCACGTGATCGGCGGCGGCACCGGCGACTGGGACGTCCCGGTGGGAGGCATGGGCGCCGTCACCGCCGAACTGGAGAGGGCAGCCCGCGCAGCCGGCGCGGAGTTGCGTGCAGACGCCGAGGTCGTCGCGATCTCGCCGGAGGGCGTCGTGACGCTCGCCGATGGCTCCTCCGTGGCCGGTCGCCTCGTGCTGAGCGGAGTCGGACCCGCCCTGCTCGCCCGGCTGCTGCGCGCGTCCGACGGCGCCGGCACCGCCTCGGCGGCCGGTACTGCGCGGACACCCGAGGGGGCGCAGAGTCCCGAGGGTGCGCAGATCCCCGAGGGCGCACAGATCAAGGTGAACATGCTGCTTCGCCGCCTCCCCCGGTTGCGCGACGAATCGGTGGCCCCCGAGGCGGCTTTCGCGGGGACGTTCCACATCAACGAGACGCTCTCTCAGCTCGACGAGGCCTACGACGTCGCCGCGGCAGGTGAGATTCCTGATCCTCTTCCTGCGGAGATCTACTGCCACTCGCTCACCGACCCGTCGATCCTCGGCCCTGAGCTGCAGGCTGCGGGTGCGCACACCCTCACCTTGTTCGGTCTGCAGGTGCCTCACCGGTTGACGAGGGATGCCGACCCCGCCGTGATCCGCGAAGAGCTCCTCGCCGCGGCGCAGCGGTCGCTCGATGCGGTACTCGCGGAGCCGATCGCCGACTGCGTCTACACCGCGCCCGATGGCACCCCGTGCATCGAGGCACGGACGACCGCCGATCTCGAAGAATCGCTCGGCATGATCGGCGGCGACATCTTCCACGGCTCGCTCGACTGGCCGTGGGCCTCCGACGATGAGCCGCTCGACACTCCGGCGCAGCGGTGGGGCGTCGCGACGGACCACGAGCGCGTGCTCGTGTGCGGATCCGGCGCCCGCCGCGGCGGCGCCGTCAGCGGCATCGGCGGACACAACGCCGCGATGGCGGCGCTGGAGATCCTCGTCGGCGACTGAGCGGCGGTCGCACCGGAGGCGCGGCCGCGACCCGACGTCAGGCCATGGGCGGCGGGGGCGGCGGTGGGTAGCCCTGGTAGCCGGGCTGAGTCGTCGGCGGGGTGGGCTGCTGGTCGCCTGTGGCGGCGGCGGACGCGCTGTGCGGCTGCTCCGCGGCGACCGCAGCGGGGGCCGCGTGCTCGACGGGGTGTCCCTGCGTCACCCCGGCGTACCCCTGCGGATAGGTCGGCTGACCGGTGTAATAGGCGTTCCAGTCAGGCGAGCCGTCGGGGAGCACGGGGAGCGGGGTGAAGCCGTCGGCGTAGGTGGGCCACTGCGGCTGAACAGGCGCGGGCTGGTAGTAGGTGCCCGCCGCGGGCCGGGCCGGGCGCTCGCGCTTCGGCGCGAACAGGGCGTTCACCAGGGGCACAAGGGCGGTGCCGACGGCGGCGAGGATGGCGATCGCGACGACGACCCGCCAGTAGAACGCGCGGAACGTGACGTACTCGTCGATGAGGAGAGGAAGCACGAGCATCACGGCGAGGATCGCGACAAGACCGATGGTCACGTAGGTGACGATCGAGGTGAACGTCGTGCGGTAGCGGTCGTGCGCCTTCGAGTAGAGGCGGATGTGGAGCAGCATCCCCTGCAGGATCAGCACGATCAGCAGCAGCTTGAAGAACCGCTCGATGCCGCGGCCGAAGTACTCGTCGGGCTCCGGCATCCAGATGAGCAGTGCCGCGACGAGCAGGATGACGACCCACACGATCATGCTCGCAAGCGCGAACCAGGCGGGCCTGCGGGATGCCAGATGTGCTTCGAGGATCGCGATGCCGGCGAACGCCGCCAGCAGCAGGATGGTGAGGAACGCCTTGCCGATCATGCCGTTCGCGTCGCCGACCAGCACCCAGACGACGCAGACCAGCGCGGCCGCGATGAGGGCCCCGATGGCGACCCAGATGGATGCGCGCAGGATCTTGCTCGAGTTCGGATGCGTGATGGGTTCGCTCACCGCTTGTCCCTCCGGTCGCGTGCTCGTGGTGTCCCTCATCCTCGCACGTCCGCTCTCGCCGCGTCGGAGCGTGTGGATACGATGTGCCCCACACTCGACCGAGAGGACGTCGTCGTATGTTCACCGCAAACCCCAACCCCCTCGACCCGGGGGCCGTCGCAGGCCTCGGCGTCGGCTTCCTGATCCTCGCGCTGCTGCTGTACCTGGGCCTCATCGCCCTGATGCTGTGGATCAGCTATCTGATCATGCGCACCGCCGTGAAGAACGGCGTCATCCTGGCCATGCGCGAGACCGGCACCGCGTTCGCTGCGCGGCCCGTGCAGCCACCGCAGGCACCCCAGGCACCGGGGTCGTGGGCGCCGCCCGGCGCCTGACTCGCCGCGGCGCGGCGTCAGACCGGGGAGTCGGCGGGCAGAGGCGGAGCGAGAGCGCCCGTCGACGCGACCACGGCCTCGGGAAGTCGTGCCGTCATGATGCGGATCGCCTCCGGATTGTCGTCGACCAGCACGAACCGCCGACCGAGCTCGAGGGCCGCCGCGCCGGCGGTGCCGCTGCCCGCGAAGAAGTCGAGCACCCAGTCGCCCGGATTGCTGCTGGCCTGCAGCATCCGTCTCACGATTCCGACGGGCTTCTGGGTGGCGTAGCCGGTGCGCTCCTTGCTGCCGGTGGGCACGATGGTGTGCCACCACACGTCGGTGGGGAGTTTGCCGAGCGCGGCTTTCTCGGCGGTCACGCGGCTGGGGGCCATGTAGGGCTCGCGGTCGACGTCGGCGCGGTTCCACACGTAGTGGGCCGGGTCTTTCACGTACACGAGGATGTTGTCGTGCTTGGCGGGCCACCGCGTGGTGGAGCGGGCACCGTAGTCGTACGCCCAGATGATCTCGTTGAGGAAGCTGTCGCGCCCGAACATGGCGTCGAGCATCACTTTGGCGTAGTGCACCTCGCGGTAGTCGAGGTGGAGGTACAGCGTGCCGTCGGGAGTGAGCAGTCGCCACGCCTCGAACAGTCGCGGTTCGAGGAAGCCCCAGTAGTCGGTGAACGCGTCGTCGTAGGCGTGCAGCGTGCTGCGGATCGTCTCGTATCGCTGCCCCTTGAAGCCGACGCGCGTGCCGGTCTCCGATCGCCGCGTCTTCACCGACTGGAGCCGCTGCGTCCGCCCCGTGTTGAACGGCGGGTCGATGTAGATCACACGGAAGCTCTCATCGGGGAGCGTGCGGATGAACTCGAGGTTGTCGGCCTCCACGATGAGGTCTGCGCCGTCGGGCGCCCATCCGGGGAGCGAGGAGGTGTCGAGCGCCGTGGTCACCCGCGAAACGTTACCCGTCGCGGCTATGACGGGAGGGTTCGACGGCGGCTGCGGGGGGTCAGAGCGTGTGGATGGTCACGTCGCGCACGTCCGGGCCGTCGATGACGACGGTCATATAGGTGTGGTGCGGCTGGCGGCGACGGTCGGTCGGTGAACCCGGGTTGAGCAGCCGCAGCCCGCGGGGAGTGGTGGTGTCCCACGGAATGTGGCTGTGCCCGAAGATGAGGAGCTGCACGTCGGCGAACGCCGCATCCATGCGCCGCTCGCGCGAGCGGGCGTCTCCGGTCTCGTGGATGACAGCGACCTCCACCTGCTCGACTCGCCTGCGGGCGACCTCGGGCAGGCGGGCACGGAGGTCGGGGCCGTCGTTGTTGCCCCGGACGCCCACGACCTCCCCGTGCTCCTGCAGTCGGTCGAGCACGGATGCCGTGACCCAGTCGCCCGCGTGCACGATCAGGTCGGCGGCATCCGCGGCGGCGAGCACGGGAGCGGGGAGGGCGCGGGCCCGCCCGGGAATGTGGGTGTCGGAGATGAGCAGCAGCCGCGTCGCCATGCCGCCACGCTACCCGCGCGTCGTCAGAGCCAGCGCTTGGACTTGAACACCGACCACAGCACGAGCGAAGTGGCGGCCATCGCGGCGAGCGCGAGCGGGTAACCGAGCGGCCACTGCAGTTCGGGCATGTACCGGAAGTTCATGCCGTAGATTGTGCCGACGAGCGTGGGTCCGAACAGGATGGCGGCCCAACCGGAGATCTTCTTCACCTGCTCGTTCTGCACGAGCGCGGTCTCGGTCTGCCGCTGGGTGACGAGAGTCGCGTTGAGGGTGAGGGCGTTGTCGAGGATCAGGCGCAGCGCGTCGAGCTTCTCCGTCACGCGGAGGGCGTGGTCGAGCACGTCGCGCAGCGATCGTTGCAGCTCGATGTCGAGGTCGTGCTCGTGGCTTCCGCGCAGGAGGGTCTCGAGCATCTCGGCGAGCGGGTCGGCTGCCCGCTGGAAATGGATGACCTCCCGCGACAGGTCGTAGATGCGGCGCGACAGCTGCGGCGAGCCGGTGTCGAACAGGGCGTCTTCGATCTCATCGACGTCGTTCTGCAACCCGAGCGTGACGGGCATGTACTCGTCGACGACTTCGTCAAGGATCGCATGCAGCACCGCTGTCGAGCCTCGCCGCAGCAGTTCAGGGTGGGCCTCCATCCGTGCCCGCACCTCTGACAGGTCGGGCACCTCCGCGTGGCGCACGGTCACGACGAAGTCGGGTCCGACGAACACGTGGAGTTCGCCGAACTCGACGGTCTCCGTCGCATCGAGGTAGCGGGCGGGGCGCAGCACGACGAAGAGGATGTCGCCGTAGCGTTCGAGCTTCGCGCGCTGATGTCCTGAGAGTGCATCTTCGACGGCGAGCGGATGCAGCGAGAACTCGTCCGCCACGGCGAGCAGTTCCTGCTCCGTGGGTTTGAGCAGTCCGATCCAGGCCATACCGCGGTTCTCGCGCATGTACTCGAAGGTCTGCTCGAGGCTCTCAGGATTGCGAATCCTGCGCCCGTCTACGTACACGGCGTTGTCGACGATCGGCATGAGCACAGTCTGCCCCTCGCAGGGAGGTCAGGCTTCGATCTGGTGGTGGCGAGTGAGGGATTCGAACCCCCGAATGCAGTGCAGTCTGATTTACAGTCAGATCCCTTTGGCCGCTTGGGTAACTCGCCAGGTGCGCATCCGCCCGGCTTGTACAGGCGACCGGAGGCGCGGTGCACCATCTTACCTGTCTGACGCCCTTGCGAAAAATCCCGCCGTCGCGCGGCGGTTCGTCGCCCTGCGAGCCGATTCAACGCACCGAGGTCAGGCGGATGCCGTGACCCGTTCGACGAACGATTCGACCCGGTGCCGGGTGCCGTCGATTCGCCGGTCGACGCTCGCACGCACCTCGTTCGGCGCGAGCGGTGCGGCCAGCCGCACGTTCTCGTGGCACGAGAGATCGGCGCAGACGTAGGTTCCGACGCTGTCGCCGCGGGAGCCGGCATCCCCCGCCCGTCGGGCCGTGAACAGGGCCACCTGGTCGCCGGGCTGCATCGTGTGGCACAGGTTGCACATCGCGGGCCTGCCGTGGGCGGAGCCGTCGGTCGCACGGAGCACGACCCCCGTGGGCGTGCCGTGCACCTCGGCCACAACGTACCCGCGCCCTCGCGTGCGTGGGTCGCGCCAGGCGAAGAAGTCGAGGTGGTCCCAGTCGGTGAGGATGAAATCGACCGGCAGGGCGACCCGTTCGAGCTCGTCGGGCGCGGCGTTGACGAATGCTGCGCGTACCTGGTCTTCGGTGAGCGGCTGCATCCCTCCAGTCTAGGAAGGCGACCGCCTACGGCGACACGGCCCCCACTGGTTGGCGTGCGGCCGTGCGCTCGCGGATGGCGAATCCGAACGCGAACGCGACGAAGAACATGAGCACCCCGTAGACGGCGGCCGGCAGCGACAGCTCGGTCGAACCGAGCACGGTCTGGGCGATGACGATCGCGAGGGTCGCGTTGTGGATGCCGATCTCGAACGACGACGCGATCGCCTGCCGCTTCCCCACCCGCAGCCACCGCGGCACGAGGTAGCCGACGCCGAGGCTCACGAGGCAGAAGACGATCGTGATGCCCGCGAGCTGTGCGACGTTCTCGACGAGCAGAGCCCAGTTGGATGCCACGGCCCCCGCGATCACGACGATCAGCACGATGACAGACACGATGCGTACGGGCTTGTCCATGGCATCCGCGAACTTCGGCCACAGCCGCCGCACGAGCATGCCGAGCGCCACCGGCAGCAGCACGATCGCGAACACCTCGACGGCTTTGGCCCACTGCATGCCGAGCTCTCCGTCGAACGGGTCGAAGTAGGCGATCGCAAGGTTCGTGATGAGCGGCAGGGTGACCACGGCGATCACCGAGTTGACCGCGGTGAGGGTGATGTTCAGGGCGATGTCACCGCGGAACAGGTGGCTGTAGAGGTTGGCGGTCGTGCCGCCCGGCGAGGCGGCGAGCATCATCATGCCGACGGCGAGGAGCGGCGGAAGCTGGAACACCAGCACGAGGCCGAAGCAGATTGCCGGCAGCAGCACCAGCTGGCACACGAGCGCGATGAGGACGGCGCGCGGCTGCTTTGCGACGCGGGCGAAGTCGCCGAGGGTGAGGCTCAGGCCCAATCCGAACATGATGATGCCGAGCGCGACGGGCAGTCCGATGGTGGTCAACGTTGATCCCATGGCCGCAGTCTGCCGGAAAACCCCCTGGATGTCGGGGATTTCCGTCGCCCGCTACACTCGCCGATCGTGACCGACGATCAGCAGACGCCTCCGGCGAGACGGGTCATCCGCCTGTTCCCCGACTACAGCCGGCGCTATCCGCTCTGGGAGGACTCCACCCCGACGTGGGATGTCGGGTACACCACGACCCCCGGGACCTACGGTCTTTCTCCGGAGCTTGCCGCCGAGCTCGAACGGTGGCAGGCGTTCTGGGAAGACCACCACGATCCCTTCGAAGGGTGGGATGCACCGCAACAGCGCGATGCCTGGCTGCGCGACGGAGAGCGGCTGACGAACCTCCTGCGGGCGGAGGTCTCGTCGTTCGCGGATGTCGCCCCCGAATTCGACCGGGAGTGAACGCATCCGGCCTCAGCGAATCATGCGGGCG
>JAEYVZ010000061.1 GCA_023431405.1 Actinomycetes bacterium | reverse complement strand
GATCCGGGGGGATCCGACGGGATCGGGGGGGATCCCGTGTGGGGGGTCGCCGCACCTGGGGGAGATGCGTCTTCCCTGACTGTCGGCAGGTCGGAGCGTCGCGTCAGTCGTCGGTGAAAGTTTTTCTTCTCGGATCGGGTCCGGGGTCACGCCGGCGCGGACGGGCCCTCGAGATCAGGCGATCGACGAGCGGATGACGGCCGGCATCTCGATGAGGGTCTCGCCATGGGGTTCGGAGGAGAGCAGGATCTCGACGGCGCGCCGGCCCATGGCCTCGTGCGGCAGGGCCACGGTGGTCAGGCCGGGGCGCAGGTAGGCGGCGAGCTCGTCGTTGTCGAACGACACGATGGAGATGTTGCCCGGGATGGAGCGGCCGGACTCGAGGATCGCCTGGTAGGCGCCGAAGGCGAGCCGGTCGTTCATGCACAGGAGCGCGCCGATGTCGGGCCGTCGTTCGAGGAGGTCGACCGTCGCCTGGTAGCCGTCGTCGGGCTCCCAGAGCCAGATCGACACCTCTTCGACGAACGAGAGCCCGTGTGCGGCCATGCCCTCATGGATGCCGGCGACGCGCCGCGCGACGGTCGTCGAGCGGAACAGGTCTCGCTCCACCTCGTCGTTCTGTCCGAGAAGCGCGATCGAGCGGTGGCCGCGCTCGGCGAGCAGTTCGACGGCGCGGCGCCCCCCGCCGTGCTCATCGGGCAGCACGGCCGCGGGGTGCTTCGGGTTGGTGGCGTTGAGCATGACCACGCCGGTGGAGGAGGGGAGGTCGGGAACGAAGAACTCCCGCGCGCGCATGCTCGCGAAGATGATCCCGTCGACCTGCCGATCGAGGACGGCTTCGACGGCTTCGCTCTCGCGGGCGGGGTCGCCGCCGGTCTCGAGCACGAGCATGACGTGGTTGGCCTGTTCGGCGGCGGCGAGGGCGCCGCGGATGAGCCCGCTCGCGAACCGCGTCGTGGCGACGACGTCGGAGATGAAGGCGATCGTCAGGGTCTTGTCGGTGCGGAGCCCTCGCGCGGCGACGTTGGGGCGGTAGCCGAGCGCTTCGGCGGCGGCGAATACGCGGTCGTGGGCGTCTTGCGACAGGCGGGTGTTCGGGCGCCCGTTGAGGATCATCGAGGCCGACGTGGGAGACAGTCCCGCCAGGCGGGCCACGTCGGCGAGCGTTGCGCGCTTGCTGGACACGGACGCTCTCCCTCCTGCTGATGGTGCCCGGCGCGGGGCGTGCTTGACTTCTCCGGCGGCAGGCGAAACCATCGTAGCTAAACCCATTTAGCGGGAACAGTCCGCGCATGCCTCCGACGGCATCCGCCACCCGCGACTCTACGGGGTGACGGTGTGCAGTGCTCATTCCGTCGCCGGCAAGGATCGACACGATGACGTTCGCACGAGAAGACCACTGGGTGTGGGACTTCTGGATCGCCGACGACGGCGACCGGTATCACCTCTACTATCTGCACGCGCCGACGTCGCTGGGCGACGAGAGGCTGCGCCACCGGAACGCACGCATCGGGCACGCCGTGTCGCACGACCTGCGCGCCTGGGACGACCTCGGCACGGTGCTCGTTCCCGGTGAGGCGGGCGGCTTCGACGAGACGGCGGTGTGGACGGGGAGCGTCGTGCGGGGCTCCGACGGCCTGTGGCGCATGTTCTACACGGGCTCCCGGTTCGTGAGCGAAGATTCCGTCGCCAACGTCGAGAGCGTCGGCGTCGCGACATCGTCCGACCTGCACACGTGGCATCCGTCGCGCGCTGCTGTCGTGACGACCGACGCGCGGTGGTACGAGACGCTCGCCGACGGCACCTGGCGAGAGGAGGCCTGGCGCGACCCGTGGGTGTTCGCCGACCCCGCCGGAGACGGATGGCACATGCTCCTCACGGCGCGCGGGCGCGCGGGCGAGGGCGACGACCGCGGTGTCATCGCTCACGCCGTCTCGCCCGACCTCGAACACTGGGAGGTGCGACCGCCGCTGAGCGAACCCGGGGCGGGCTTCGCCCACCTCGAGGTGCCGCAGATCGCGCGCGTCGACGGCAATGACGTGCTGATCTTCTCGTGCGACGGTCCGGCGCTCGCGGGCAGCCGCGCCGGAGGTCGGGGCGGCATCTGGCAGGTGCCGGTGTCGTCGGAGACCGGTCCGTTCGATCCGTCGCAGGCGCGGCTGCTCGTCGACGACTCCCGCTACGCGGGGCGCATCGTGCACGATCGCTCCGGCGAGGCGGTGCTCCTCGCCTTCGAGAACGGCTCGGGCGCAGCTTTCGTCGGCGTGATCGCAGACCCCGTGCCTCTCCGATGGGATGCCGAGCAGGGCTCCGTGGCGCTCGCCGCAGAGGCCCGCGCATGAGCGCCTCGATCGGGGCCGCGGTGCACGGCACGGTGGAGGAGGGGTACGGACAGGTCGCCGACGCGTTCCGCCAGGCCTTCGATGACACTCCGGCGATGGGCGCGGCGCTTTCGGTCGTGCACGACGGGCGCATGGTCGTCGACCTCTGGGGAGGCGCCGCCGACGTGCGCACCGGGCGACCGTGGGCGCACGACACGCTCAGCGTCGTCTTCTCGTGCAGCAAGGGACTCATGTCGGTCTTGGCGGCGCGACTCGTGCAAGACGGGCTGCTCGACTACGACGCGCCCGTCACCGACTACTGGCCCGAGTTCGGTGCCGAGGGCAAGGGCGCCGCGACCGTCGGCGACCTGCTGTCGCACCGCGCCGGTCTCTCGGCGCCGCGTGAAGCCCTCCGTGTGTCCGACCTGGCCGATGCGCGCCGGATCGCCGAGCAGCTCGCCCGGCAGGTGCCCCTGTGGGGGCCGGGTGGGGCCCATGCGTACCACCCGATCACGCACGGCTGGCTCATCGGCGAGGTCGTCAGGCGCGTCACGGGCCTGAGCGCTGGAGCCGCCTTCCGGCGCTGGGTCGCCGACCCCGTGGGTGCCGAATGCTGGATCGGCCTGCCTCCCGAGCACCTTCCGCGCGTCGCGCACATGACCGTGGGGCCGACCCTGGCTGCGCTGACTGCGCAGCAGGAGGCCGAGGCGCGCGAGAGCGGGGGCGTCGACTGGCCCGGGGTCGCCATGACGCTCGGCGGCGCTCTTCCGCGCGAGCTCGTCGCAGACGATGCGGATGCGGAGGGAGGACGCGGATTCAACGATCCTGCGGTGCAGGTCGCCGAGGTGCCGGGAGCGGGCGGCATCGGCTCCGCCCGGGCGCTGGCCACCATCTGGGCGGCGACCTTCTCGGACGCGTACGGCGGACCCCTCCTCCATGCCGACACGATCTCCGCCGCCACCGCCGTCCGCTCCGCCGGCGAGCCCTTCTACCCCGTCCCGCCGCCCTGGCCGCGGTGGGGTGCAGGCTTCCAGCTCGACAGCGGTGCCCGGCGCTACCTCACGCCGGAGGGCTTCGGGCACGACGGCGCGGGCGGCCAGGTCGCCTTCGCCGACCCCGGCGCCGGCGTGGGCTTCGCGTTCCTCACCAACCAGATGGAGGCGGGGGCCGACATGCGCGGCACCCGCATCGTCGACGCGGTCCGCGCCGTGGTCGGCGGGGAGCACCGTTGACAGACCACGACCGCATCCCTCATGATGAGGGTGCTAAGTCGATTTAGCAGCCGCGGATGCACAGCGACCGCGGGCCCGAGCCCCTTGCACGAAGGGAGACACTGGTGTCTCAATCACGTACTCACAGGTCCATTCCGGTAGCGGGTGCCTTGCTCGGCGTGGCAGCCCTCGCCCTCACCGCCTGCGCCCCTCCCGGCTCGGGCACCCCTGCCCCGTCGGCGTCCGCTCCGACCGGTGCGGCGATGGCGACCTGCGGCGAAGACGACGTCACGCTCAGCGCCTACATCGAGACGGGCTTCCCGCTCCCCAAGGAGCTCTTCGACGAGTTCACCGCCCAGTACCCGAACGTGACGTTCGACGTGCGCGAAGACCAGTTCGCGGTGCTCACGCAGAACGCCCCGCGCGTGCTGCAGGACAACCCGCCGGACCTCATGCGCCTGCCGCAGATGTCGGAGCTCGCTTCGGGTGGTCTGCTGCTCGACCTCGACCCGTACGCCGAGCAGTTCGGCTGGACCGACTGGCCCGAGTCGCAGCTCGCCCAGCTGCGCGTCGACGACGAGGGCCGCCGAGGCAGCGGCCCCCTCTACGCCATGGGGCTGAACTTCTCGATGACCGGTGTCTTCTACAACAAGGACCTGGCCGCCGAGATCGGCATGACCGAAGCACCCAAGACGATCGACGAGCTCGACGCGGCGCTGGAGGCGGCGGAGAAGGCGGGGATCACCCCGATCGCCCAGTTCAACGGGGGTGCCACGGGCGGACTCATGTTCCCCCTGCAGGCGCTGATGGCCTCCTACGGGCCGACCTCCGCGCTGAACGACTGGATCTTCCACGTCGAGGGCGCCACCATCGACACCCCGGAGAACCTCGCCGCCGCCGAGCACCTGCAGCGGTGGGTCGAGGCCGGCTACTTCGCCGACGACGTCAACTCGATGGACTACTCGCAGATGATGAGCCGCTTCATCGGCGGTGACAGCCTGTTCATCTTCAACGGCGACTGGGAGTCGGGCAACCTCGACACACAGATGGCCGGCAAGGCGGGCTTCTTCCTGATGCCTCCGCTCGAAGAGGGCGGCACCCAGTTCGGCGCCATGTCGGCACCGCTCACCTACGGCATCGCGGCGGGCGCGAAGAACCCCGACTGCGCCGCGTTCTTCCTCAACTGGGTCGCCACCGACGAGAAGGCGCGCACGATCACCGTCGAGGTCGGCGGCTCGCACCCCATGGGCCCGGCCGATGCCTTCATGCCCGAGGTCGACGCCGAGTCCGTCACGGCGGCGACGCTGGCCGCGGGCACGCAGGTCAACGAGGTCAACGGCGCCATGGACTTCCTCGCCAACGCGACCGGATCGATCTACGCGCAGAGCTGGACGCCGAACATCCAGCAGCTCGTGGCAGGCAAGCAGGATGCCGCGGGCCTGCTGAGCGCCGTCGAGAAGGACTACCAGGCAGAGGTCGGCGGCTGACCCCGATGAGTCGTATCCACGAGGGTGCTGCGCCGGCCGGTGCCGGCGCAGCACCCTCACCCACCTCACCGGCACCGCGTGCGGCGGTCCGGCGCTCCCCGCGACGCCGGAGACTGCTGCGCTCGCTGCCGATCTACCTCCTGGTGCTGCCCGCCGCCCTGTTCTACGGGGTGTTCGTGCTGCGCCCCATCGTCTCGACGGCACAGTTCTCCCTGTACGACTGGAACGGCATCCAGCCCGCCACCTGGGCCGGCTTCGACAACTACGTCGAGGTGTTCACGAACCCGAAGCTCGTCGGCTCGATCCTCAACGCCTTCGAGCTGATCATCTACTTCAGCTTCGTGCCGGTGCTGCTCGCCCTGTTCGCGGCCAACGTCATCCGCGGCATCGCCACCAGCCGGCTGGCCGGGGTGGCGCGCACCGTGCTCTTCCTTCCCCAGGTGATCCCGCTCGTGGCCGCGGGCATCATGTGGACCTGGCAGTTCTCCAGCAACGGCATGGTCAACGAGATCCTCCGCGCGATCGGCCTCGGCGCGTTCGCGCGCGCATGGCTCGGCGACTTCGACACCGCCCTTCCCGCCGTCGGCGTGATCGGCGCGTGGGTCGCCGTGGGGCTGTGCCTCATCCTGCTGCTGGCGGGCATGTCGAAGATCGACCAGAGCCTCTACGAGGCGGCCCGCATCGACGGTGCCGGGCCGATCCGCGAGTTCATCTCCATCACGCTTCCCGGGGTTCGCCAAGAGCTCGCCGTCTGCGTCATCGTCACCGTGATCGCGGCGCTCGCGAGCTTCGACATCATCTACATCTCCACGCAGGGCGGGCCGGGCAACAGCACCCTGGTCCCCGGCCTGCAGGTCTACTACCTGGCGTTCTTCGATCGGGAGATCGGAACGGCATCCGCGCTCGCGCTCACGCTGATGGCGCTCGTGCTGCTCGTCGTCCTGCCGCTGCAGCGGCTTCTCCGGGGGAAGGAATCATGATCGTCGCGGCGAAGGAACGCTGGCTCGGGGTCGTGCTCCTGATCCTCCTCATGGCGATCACGATCGTGCCGTTCGTGAGTCTCTTCATCACGGCGCTGCACCCGCAGGGCACCTACCCGCCGGGACTCACCTGGCCGGAAACCCCGCACTGGGAGAACTTCCTCCTCGCCTTCCAGTCGGCCGACATGCTGAAGCTGCTGTGGTCGAGCGTGCTCATCGAGCTGGCCGTCGTGCCGGTCGCGATCCTCATCGCGACCCTCGCCGGGTTCGCCCTCGGGCACCTGAAGCCCGCCGGCGGCCGCGTGGTGTTCATCGTTTTCCTGCTGGGACTCATCCTCCCGCTCGAAGGCATCATCGTGCCGCTGTACTACCAGATCCGCGACATGGGGCTCCTGAACACCCGGTGGGCGCTCATCCTCCCGCTCATCGGCCTGTTCATGCCGTTCGCCGTCGTGTGGATGCGCGCGCACTTCATCAACATGCCGACCGAGCTCTCGGAGGCCGCCCGGGTCGACGGGGCGAGCACGTGGCAGCTCTTCTGGCGCATCCACGTGCCACTGTCGACGCCGGCGATCAGTTCGCTCGCGATCCTGCTGTTCCTCTGGACGTGGAACCAGTTCCTGCTGGCGGTGGTGCTCGTGAGCGACCCGACCCAGCGCACGATGGCAGGCGCCCTCGGCGCGTTCCAGGGCCAGTGGGGGACCGACATCCCGCTCCTGTGCGCCGGTTCGCTGCTGATCCTCACGCCGACGCTCATCGTCTTCCTCGTGTTCCAGCGCCAGTTCGTCTCTGCGCTCCTGCAGGGGTCGCTGAAGGGCTGAGCGGGCCGACCCGAAAGGTCCGCGCAGACGACGACGCGCCGAGAACCGCGAAGGCTCTCGGCGCGTCGTTGGCGTTCGGGGTCAGCGCTTGAGGTTGGTGAGCTCCTGCAGCACCTCGTCGCTCGTGGTGATGATGCGGGCGTTGGCCTGGAAGCCGCGCTGAGCCACGATCAGGTTCGTGAACTCCTGCGAGAGGTCGACGTTCGACATCTCCAGGGCTCCGCTGACGAGGTCGCCGAGGCCGTCGGAGCCGGCGACGCCGACCACGGCCGCACCCGAGTTCGCCCCCGCGCGGTACTGCGAGGAGCCGGCCTTCTCGAGGCCTTCGGGGTTGTCGAAGGAGGCGAGCGCCACCTGCGCGAGCACCTGCGCGGCGCCGTTGCTGAAGGTGCCGACGAGGCTGCCGTCGGCGGTGAGCGAGTACGACACGAGCGCCCCGGAGGCGCGGCCGTCCTGGCTGCTGATGGCGACCGTGCGGAGGTTCGCGAATCCGCTGAGGGCAGACAGGTCGACGTCGACGCCGCCGGAGGTGAGGGTGGCGGGCGTGGTGGTGAGCTGACCGTCCACGAATGCGAGGCTCGTGGTGGCGGTGCCGTCGGTCACGTCCCAGCCGGCCGCCGTGCGGGTGAAGGTGAGGGTGAGCTGGCGCGCCGTTCCTTCGCTGTCGTAGACGGCGATGTCGCGCACGATCTGCTCGCCTGCGGCGGCGTCGGCCGGGAGGTTGCCGGTGACGGTCGCTCCCTGCGTCGCGACGGCCGGGGAGGTCGCCCCGATCGGGAGGGCGACGGTGCCGATCGGGGTGCCGGTCGCGATGACGCCGTTCTGGGCCGTCCATCCCTGCACGAGGGCGCCGTCGGCGGTCACGAGCCGGCCCGACGGGTCGAAGGAGAAGCCGCCGTTGCGCGTGTACAGCGTCTCGGCGCCGCTGCGCACGACGAAGAACCCGTCGCCGGCGATCATCAGGTCGGTGGGGACGCCGGTGGCCTGAGCCGACCCCTGGGCGAAGTTCGTGCGGATCGCGGAGATCTGCGTTCCCAGACCGACCTGCGCGGCGTTCGACCCGCCGGCGCCGTCCTGACCGGCACGGGAGTTCTGCACGATCTGCGACAGCGTGTCTTGGAACTGCACCGAACCGGCCTTGAAGCCGACGGTGTTGACGTTGGCGATGTTGTTGCCCGTCACATCGAGCATCGTCTGGTGGGAGCGGAGACCGGAGATACCGGCGTAGAGCGAGCGGAGCATGGCGGTGGCCCTTCTGGGTGGGAGGTCAGGATGCGGTGATGCCCGACACGGCGTCGAGCGGAACGGTGGTGTCGCCGATGGTGACGGTGGGGACGCTGTTCTCGAACGAGACCTTCGAGACGATGCCGGTCTTCGTGACGCCGTCGGCATCGACGTACGACGCCTGCTTCCCGACGAGGGCGGCGGCGGTCTGCCGCATCGTGAGGGCGAAGTTCTCGGTGAACGTGTCGGTGAGGGTGACGAGCTGCTCCATCATGGCCAGCTGCGTGGTCTGGGCCATCATCTCGTTGGTGTCGAGGGGGGAGCTCGGGTCCTGGTTCTTCATCTGCGCGACGAGCAGCTGCAGGAAGACCTCGCTGTCGAGCGTCTGCTTCGGGGCAGGCGGGGTGGGGGTCGTGGGCGTGTGCGTCGTGACGGCGCTGGCGGAGCCGATGGGGGGCGTGGGTTGCG
>JAEYVZ010000007.1 GCA_023431405.1 Actinomycetes bacterium | reverse complement strand
GCCGTGCAGGGCGTCGTCGTCGCCGGCACACCGGTGGGCTCGGGCGACAGCCGGGCCGACGCCGCGCATCGCACCGCGTGCCCCGTCCACCTCGCTGTGCTCGCCGAGACCGGGTCTGCGACCGCCGAGCCCGCCGCGGGCGACGCGGTCCCGGCCCCGGACGTGTTGGCATCCCTCGCCGTGCCGGTGCTCGCCGTGCACGGCGGTGCCGACCCGATCGCCCCGTTCGCCGAGGCGCGCGAGGCCCTCGCGTCCGTCCCTGAGCTCGAGCTCGTCGAGACGGTCGAGGGTCTCCACGACGCCTTCAACGACGTGTCGCACCGCTCGGTGGCGGCGACCGTCGTGCTCTGGCTCGAACGGCTCCGCGGTGGCGACATCGGCCGCCCCGTCGTTCGGCAGGTCGTGCGATGAGTGAGGATGCGCGTGGATTCGCGTCCACGCAGGTGCACCGCGGGTATCGCCCCGGTACGCCGCAGAACGCCGTCGCCCCGCCGATCTATCAGACCACCGCGTACGAGTTCGCATCGCTCCAGGAAGCGGCCGATATCTTCGCCCTCCGCAAGCCCGGCAACCTCTACAGCAGGTCGGCCAATCCGACGCAGCTCATCTTCGAAGAGCGGATCGCAGCGCTCGAAGGCGGCACGGCTGCGGTGGCGGTGGCCTCCGGGCAAGCGGCGGTCGCCATCGCCGTGCTCGCCCTCGCAAAAGCCGGTGAGCATGTCGTGGCCGCAAGGCAGCTGTACGGAGGCACGGTCGACCTCTTCGCCGACACGTTCGCCGACTGGGGGATCGAGGTCACGTTGGTCGACCACGGCGACCTGGACGCGTGGCGGGACGCCGTGCGCCCGACGACCCGCGCCCTGTTCGCCGAGTCGGTCACGAACCCGACAGCCGAGGTGCTCGACGTGCGCGCCGTCGCCTCGATCGCCCACGATGCGGGGGTGCCGTTGATCGTCGACAACACCGTGGCCACCCCGTACCTGCAGCGACCGGGTGAGCACGGCGCCGACATCGTCGTGCACTCGGCCACCAAGTACCTGGGCGGTCACGGCACCTCGATGGGCGGTGTCGTCGTCGACATCGGCTCGTTCGACTTCGGGGCAGAACCCGCCCGCTGGCCGCAGCTCACCGAGCCGTACCGGCGCATCGGCGACGTCGTGCTGTGGGAGCGGTTCGGCCGGCAGGGGCAGGCGCTCGCGGTGCTGCTGAAGACGAAGTACGTGCACGATCTCGGCCCGTCGCTGTCGCCGTTCAACGCCTTCCAGCTGCTCCAGGGCGTCGAGACGCTCGATCTGCGCGTCGCGCGGCACAGTGCGTCGGGAGAGACGGTCGCGCGCTTCCTGGCGGGGCACGCGGCGGTCGCCGCCGTGCATCATCCTGCGGCGCCGGGAAGCCCCTGGACGGATGCCGCCCGCGTCTATCTTCCCCGGGGCGTTCCGGCCGTCTTCTCCTTCGACCTCGCCGCCGCCGGCGACCCCGCCCGCGATCGCCTCCGGGTGCACCGCTTCGTCGATGCGCTCCGCCTCGTGAAGCTCGTCGCCAACATCGGCGACGCCCGCTCGCTGGTGGCACACCCGGCATCCATGACCCACAGTCACCTGAGCCCTGCCGAACTCGCGCGGGCGGGCATCTCTCCCACCACCGTGCGGCTGTCGATCGGCCTCGAAGACCCTGCCGACATCGTCGCCGACCTCGACCGGGCCCTCCGCCTCGCCGTCGACGACCACCCCGCCCCCGCCGCCGACGACCGTGCGCCCCGCGGCCCCTTCCACTCCCTCGAACCGGAGGCAACGACATGACCATCGATCTCGGCTACTGGACCCCCGTCTACGGCGGGTTCCTCCGCAACATCGCGCACGAAGACGGCATGGCCGCCACGTGGGAGACGGTCCGCGACATCTCGGTGACGGCCGACCGGCTCGGCTTCCACACGACGCTCGTGCCGGAGCTGTACCTCAACGACCGCAAGGGGGTGGAGGCCCCGAGCCTGGAGGCGTGGTCGCTCACCGCCGCGATCCTGGCCGTGACCTCGCGTCTGCGCGTGATGACCGCCGTCCGGCCCGGATTCCACCTCCCCGCCGTGCTCGCCAAGGCAGTCGGCACGCTCGACTCCATCGCCCCCGGTCGGATCGCCCTCAACGTCGTCGCCGCGTGGTGGGCAGAGGAAGCACGCCAGTTCGGCGGCGCGTTCACGACCCATGACGCCCGCTACCTGCAGGCCGAGGAGTTCGTCGATGTGCTGCGAGGACTCTGGACCCGCACGCCCTTCACCTTCCAGGGCGACTGCTACGAGATCCAGGACACGATCGTCGAACCGAAGCCGTCGTCGGCACCCGTCGTGTTCGCCGGTGGTGAGAGCGAGGCGGGCAAGGAGTCCATCGCCCGCTTCGCCGACGCCTATGTCATGCACGGCGGCACCCTCGACGAGGTGCGGGCCAACGTCGCCGACATCAACGAGCGGGCGCTCCGTCACCACGGCCGGCCCGTGCGCGAGATCGGGATGCCCGCGTACGTCATCGTGCGCGATACCGAGGCCGAAGCTCTCCGTGAACTCGAACGCATCACCACGGTCGACCCCCATTCGCCCGGGTACGCGTCGTTCGAGCAGTTCCAGCAGAACTCGCAGCTGTCGCTGGAGCTCACCCGTCGCGAATACTCCGTGGGCACCCGCGGTCTCCGCCCGAACCTCGTCGGCACCCCGGAGCAGGTCGCGGACCGCATCCGCGCGTATGGGGATGCCGGCATCTCGCTGCTGCTCATCCAGGCCTCGCCGCTGCGAGAAGAGCTCGAGCGCATAGCCGAGCAGGTCTTCCCGCTCGTGCCGCAATCGACGCTCGCGGGCATCGCATGAGCGGCGCACAGGCGGCGAGCCCGCTGCGGCTCGTCACGGTGTCGGGCAGCCTCCGCGACCCGTCCACCACCGGCGCGCTCCTGGAAGGAGCCGTCGGCGAACTCGCCCGCCACCGGGCGGTCGACGTGCACGACATCCGGCTCGCGCCTCTCGCCCCCGACCTGGCGCGCGCCGCGACCGGAGGTCAGACGACGGATGCCGTCGCCACCGCACTGGCCGCCGTCGCCGAGGCCGATCTCCTCGTCGTCGGCACGCCCGTCTATCGCGGCTCGTACACCGGCGTCTTCAAGCTGTTCTTCGACCTGCTGCCGCAGGACGCGCTCGTGGGCACCCCGGTGCTCCTCACCGCAGGGGGAGGCGATGACCAGCACGCTCTCGCGATCGACCACCAGCTGCGGCCCCTGCTCGCGTTCTTCCGCGCTCGGGTGCTCCCCGTCGGCGTCTACGCCCGCGCCGGCGACTACACACCCGACAAGCGCATCGACCCGGCGGGCGTCCTCCCCTCGCGCATCGCGCAGGCGGTGGCATCCGCGCTGCCCCTGTTGCCGGGGTGATCGAGCGGACGGTCAGGCCGCGACGCGGATGACGCCGAGGCGGGCGAGCCCGAGGTAGAGCTGGCAGCCCAGGCAGAACGCAAACGCGGCGTTGAGGAACGCGGCGATGAACGCCGCCGCCCCGGCAGCAGGCAGCGCCCAGGGCACCCCGATGAGATGCAGCGCCAGACCGACGCCCACGACCAGCAGGCCGACACCCTGCGCGAAGCGCGGGGGGCGCGGGTCTTCGAGCTCGGCCGGAGGTGCCAGACGCGGCCGCACGACCGTGCGGAACAGCGCGGCCCACGGCGCGGTCGTCGGCGACGCGACACCCCAGACGAACAGCGCCGCGGCGATCGTGAGCACCACGAAGCCGGGGTCGGCGACCCGTTCGGCGAACGTCGATCCGCCACGGGTGGCGGGCCCGAGGAGGGCGAGGAACGTGCCGGTCAGGAGGAGCACGCTCGTGATGGCGGCCGCGAAGCGGGGGCCGCGCGGGTCGATGCCGGCGGGACGGGCAGTCGGGTCAGTGGCCATGCCGGAACGATAGGCGGCCCTGCCGGCGGCGCGCCCGCGGTCCGTCACACAACGACATGCGGCGCGGTGGGCGTCTCCTGCTCTCTTGCCGCCCGGCGCCCGGCCGGTTACGGTGGTCTCGTGCACCTGACCTGTCGTTGTTGTCTCTGAGCGCTCCCGCGCGCTTTCGACGACCCCGACAACCGCTGTGCCTCTGCGCGCACAGCCACACACCAGGACATTTCTCATGCGTTACGCATCGCACATCGCCGACCTCGTCGGCAACACGCCGCTCGTCAAGCTCCAGCACGTCACCGACGGCATCCGGGCCACGGTGCTCGCGAAGGTCGAGTACTTCAACCCCGGAAGCTCCGCCAAAGACCGCATCGCCTCCCGCATCATCGACGCCGCCGAGCGTGACGGCCTGCTGAAGCCGGGCGGCACCATCGTCGAGCCGACCAGTGGTAACACCGGTGTCGGCCTCGCCCTCGTCGCCCTCCAGCGCGGGTACCGGATGGTCTTCGTCGTTCCCGACAAGTTCGCCGGCGAGAAGGTGGCCGTGCTGAAGGCCTACGGCGCCGAGATCGTCATGACACCGACGAGCGTGCCGCCCGAGCACCCCGACTCGTATTACAGCGTGTCCGATCGTCTCGCACGCGAGATCCCCGGCGCCTTCAAACCGAACCAGTTCGCGAACCTCAACGGTCCGCGCGGTCACTACGAGACGACCGGCCCCGAGATCTGGCGCGACACCGACGGCCGGGTCACGCACTTCGTCGCCGGCATCGGCACGGGCGGCACGATCAGCGGCACCGGCCGCTTCCTGAAGGAGGCATCGGCCGGGGAGGTGGTCGTCGTGGGCGCCGACCCGGAAGGGTCGATCTATTCGGGCGGGCCGATCCACGGTTATGCGGTGGAAGGCGTCGGCGAGGACTTCTGGCCCGCCACGTTCGACCCGTCGGTCGTCGACCGCTACGAGCGGGTGGGCGATGCCGAGTCGTTCGCGATGACGCGCCGCCTCGCGCGGCAGGAGGGCCTGCTCGTCGGCGGTTCGTCGGGCATGGCGGTCACGGCCGCGCTCCGCGTTGCCGAGGGACTCCCGGCCGATGCCGTGGTCGTCGTGGTGCTGCCCGACCACGGGCGCGGGTATCTCAGCAAGATCTTCGACGACGAGTGGATGCGGGCCCGCGGGCACGGCGACCTCGTCGACGCCACGGGTGGGTCGCCTACGGCATCCGGCACCGCCGCCCTCACCTCTGCCATCGACACCACCACCGGGAGCCCCGCATGACCACCGACGCCGCCCGCGGATTCGCCAGCCTCGCCGTCCACGCCGGGCAGGAGGCCGACCCGACGACCGGCGCCGTCATCCCGCCGGTGCACTTCTCCACGACGTATGCCCAGGACGGCATCGGCGGCCTCCGGCAGGGGTATGAGTACGGTCGCAGCGGCAATCCGACCCGCACGGCGCTGCAGACCCAGCTGGCGGCGCTCGAGGGCGGCGCGCACGCCTTCTCGTTCGCGTCGGGCCTGGCCGCCGAAGACGCACTGCTGCGCGCCGTGCTCACTCCCGGAGATGAGGTGCTGCTCGGAAGCGACGTCTACGGGGGAACGCATCGCCTCCTCGCGCGCGTGCTCGCGCCGTGGGGCGTGGGCCTGCGCGTGGTCGACATGAGCGATCCGGATGCCGTGCGCCGCGCCGTCGAAGACCGCGGCCCGCGCATCGTGTGGGTCGAGACACCGTCGAACCCGCTCCTGCGGATCACCGACATCGCCGGGCTCGCAGCGATCGGACACGAGGCGGGCGCCCTCGTCGTGGTGGACAACACCTTCGCCACCCCTGCGCTGCAGCAGCCGTTGTCGTTCGGGGCGGATGTCGTCGTGCACTCCACGACGAAGTATCTCGGGGGTCACTCCGATGTCGTGGGCGGTGCGGTCGTCCTGAACGACGACGCTTTGGCCGAGAAGGTCGGCTTCCTGCAGTACGCCGTGGGCGCCGTGTCGGGGCCGCTCGATGCGTGGCTCACGACGCGCGGCATCAAGACGCTCGACGTGCGCATGCAGCGCCACAGCGAGAACGCCGCCGCCATCGCCGCATTCCTCGAACGGCATGAACGCGTGGCGAAGGTCTACTATCCCGGCCTCGCCTCACACGTCGGGCACGAGATCGCCGCGCGGCAGATGTCGCGCTTCGGCGGGATCGTCTCGCTCGCGCTGGAATCGGGGGAGGCAGCACGGCGTTTTGCGGAGTCGACGAGGCTGTTCCAGCTCGCCGAGTCGCTGGGCGGGGTGGAGTCGCTCGTCAACTACCCGGATGCCATGACCCACGCTTCGGTGCGGGGCACGGAAGCGGCCGTGCCGGTCGAGATCGTGCGGCTGTCGGTGGGAATCGAGTCGGTGGACGATCTCCTCGCCGATGTCGAGCAGGCGCTGGAGGCGTAGCGCCAGCGGGGCAGGAGCGCGGTCAGCGGCGGCGGAGCCAGCCTCGGCGTGACCGGCGCCGAATCGACGGGCGCTCCCCGGGCGCCTGTGCGTTTGCCTGCGCTGCGGCACGGGCGTCGCGCCGGGCGCGCCACGCGGCGACCTCCTCGTCGGTGTCGCGGGTCGGGGTGACCACCGGCGGCCCGCCGAGCAGCTGCCGGCGCGCGTCGATCACCCGGGCGTTGAAGTCGGCGATGTAGTCGCGCACGTCGTCTTCTCGGGAGAGGGCGTCGAGTCGCTCCTCGAATTCGGCGTGCTCGACGCGCAACCGAAGCGCCGGCGGCCCGAGGCCGGTGAGCTGCTCGGACTGGATCTTCCGCCGGATCCACCAGTCGGGATCGTGCCCGTTGCCGAGACCCTCGAGCGGCTTGCCCGCCCCGGGCAGGTCGTCGAAGTCGCCACGGCGGATGGCCTGCTGGATCGCCGTCTCGACATAGGCCGCGCGGTCGCCCGCTGTGGGGGTGCGAGGGGGAGTGGCATCCTGCGCCGCGCCGCCTGACGGGGATGCGCTGTCCGGGGTGGGCGGGGCAACGGGCTCGGGGCCGTCGGCGCCGTCGAACCCGGTATCGCGCGCGGCTTTCTCCGCCCGGTAGCGTGCGGCGTTCAGCCGCGGGTCGTCGGCCATCCCTCTACGGTACGACTCCGGCCGTTCCGCCGGGCCGCAGAATCCGTTCTTGCGCGATGCATACTCGGCATGCATATACTCGGTAAACACATACCCGGTATGCACCGAACGGAGGGGTGATGTCGGTACGACAGAGCCTGCTGGCGATCCTCGATCAGGGGCCGTGCTACGGCTACCAGCTGCGAGCGGAGTTCGATCGCCGCACCGGGTCGACGTGGCCCCTCAACGTGGGACAGATCTACAACACCCTCGACCGCCTGGAGCGCGACGGCCTGGTCGCGAAGGGCGACGTCGACGACCAGGGCCATGTGTACTGGCAGATCACGGATGCCGGCTCCGCCGAAGTGCGCACGTGGCTCGCCTCGCCCGTGGAGCGCAGCCAGGGCACCCGCGATGAGCTGGCGATCAAGCTCGCCGTCGCGGCGACGCTCCCCGGCGTCGACGTGGGAGAGGTGATCCAGACGCAGCGTCTCGCCTCGCTCCGGCAGCTGCAGGAGCTCAATCGCGCCAAGTACGCGGGGGCGAACCCCGACGGTCCGGAGGAGCTCGCCTGGTCGCTCGTGGTCGACTCCATGATCTTCGCGGCAGAAGCAGAGGTGCGCTGGCTCGACCACACCGAGCAGCGGCTCGCGATGCACCCGCAGCATGCCATGGCGCTGGAGCTGTCGACGGAGAAGCCCAAGCGCGGGCGCCCCGCCAAGACAGAGGCCGGCAGCACGACCGAGGCGGATGCCGCCGAGCGCGCGGTGACCGCATGACCGCGGTGCTGCAGCTCGTCGGAGTGACGCAGCAGTACGGCGAAGGCGAGACGAGTGTCTCGGCGCTCTCGGGCGTCGACCTCACCGTCTCGCGCGGCGAACTGGTCGCGATCATGGGCGCCTCGGGCTCGGGCAAGTCGACGATGCTGTCGATCGCCGGCGGGTTGCAGAGGCCCACCACGGGCGAGGTCATCGTCGAGGGCACCTACCTCTCCACCGCCTCGCCGGCCGAGCTCGCCCAGCTCCGGCGCCGATCGCTCGGCTTCGTCTTTCAGGATTTCAATCTCATCCCGACCCTCACGGCGCTCGAGAACGTGACGCTGCCGCTCGAGCTCGACGGCTTCCGAGCCCGAGCGGCGCGTCGTGCGGGTCGGGATGCGCTCGCCTCCGTCGGGCTCGAAGACAGGATCGGCGCGTATCCCGACGACCTGTCCGGAGGGCAGCAGCAGCGGGTCGCGATCGCACGCGCCGTCGTCGGCGGACGGCGGCTGATCCTCGCCGACGAGCCGACCGGCGCCCTCGACTCGGTCACGGGTGAGGCGGTCATGAAGATGATCCGCTCGCGCATCGATCAGGGCGCGGCCGGCATCCTCGTCACGCATGAGGCCCGCCACGCGGCCTGGGCCGATCGCATCGTGTTCCTCCGCGACGGGCGCATCGTCGACCAGTCTCAGCGGGCCGGTGCCGACACCCTGCTGTCGGGCGCTCGATGACCGGGGTGCTGGAGCGGGCGGAGCCCGAAGCGGCGACACCCGAGCCGGGGGCAGGAGCGCCCCTCGGCCGTCGGCGGCTTTTGGCACGGCTGCGCGCCGACGCGCGGGTCGCCCGCCGTCAGGCGTGGCGCACGCGCGGATCGAGCCTGCTCGTCGTCCTGCTGGTCGCGATGCCGGTCGCAGGCATGGTCGGCGGCGCCGTCTTCTGGCAGAGCCACCTGCCCACCCGCGCTCAGGAGGTCCGCTTCGAGCTCGGCGGTATGGCGGCGAACATCGAGATCGTCGGGGGTGAAGACCCGACGCGCTGGCAGGCGGTCGACAGCAGGAACGACTGGGGGGTCGCCAGCGACGCTGAGGGAAGGCCCGTCAATCCCGAGAAGCCCGCACCGGAAGGCCCGGGCGCCGTCGTGCCCGCGGGCCGTGACGTGTTCGAGGTGAGCGAGTACGGCAGCGCACGCATCGCGACCCAGGACGGCATCGCGTCGCTCGAAGTGACCACCGGCGAGGTCTGGGACGAGCGCTTCGCGGGCCGCTACGTGATGATCGACGGTCGTGCACCGGCATCCGCCGACGAGGCGATGGCGACGCCCGGCATGCTGGAGCGCCTCGGGCTGGAGATCGGCGATGCGGTGACGTTGGTCGACAGCGATCGCTCCTTCACGGTGACGGGCACGCTGCGCCGCGCCGACATGCGGGAGTCCGATCGGCAGCTGTTCCTGCCGGAGAGCGCCGCGAGCCTCACAGAGCCGGGTTACCGCACCTGGTTCGTCGCCGACTGGCAGCCCGGCCTCGATGAGCTGGGCGACATGAACCGCGCGGGCTTCATCGTGTACGCCCGTGACCTCGTGCTCGACCCGCCCGCGAACGCGCGCACCTATCAGTTCCGAGCCGACACGCAGCAGGGTGTCCAGATGCTGCTCACGGGTGCGGTCGTCGCCGTGTTCAGCGGGTACCTCGTCGTGCTGCTCGCGGGGGCGGCGTTCGCCGTCGCGGCGCGGCGGCAGCAGCGGTCGCTCGCGGTGGCGGCGAGCGTCGGCGCCTCTCGCGGCGACGTGTTCCTCACGGTCGTGCTGCAGGGCACGGTGCTCGGACTCATCGGCGGTGCGGCGGGGGCGGCGGCGGGAATCGGCCTGGCCGCGGCGGCCATCGCCGTCACAGACCAGGGCGCGGTGAACTCCTTCTGGGGAGTGTGGGGGTTCAACGTGCCGTGGCCGGTCGTGCTCGGCATCCTCGTGTTCGCGGTGATCGTGGGGACGATCTCCGCCGTGGCTCCTGCGCGGGCTGCGACCCGTGGTGACGTGCTCGCGGCGTTGCGGGGGTCGCGGCGCCCGGTGCGGCTCGACACCCGCCGACCGGTGTGGGGGCTCGTGCTGCTCGTGGCGGGCGTGGCGGCGACGGTCGCGGGCGCGCTCGTGACGATCGCGCTCGATGCGCAGCGCCCGGTCGTGTACGACGACCCGATGCGGCTGGTCGCGCAGTTCGCGATCGTCATCGGGCCGATCGTGTTCCAGATCGGTGTGCTCGTGGCCGGCCACTGGATCATCACGGTCGTGGCGCGGGTGGTGTCGCGCTGGGGTCTCGCGGCGCGGGTCGCGAGCAGGGATGCCGCTGCCAACCCGTCACGGGTGGTGCCGGCGTTCGCCGCGATCGCCGCGTGTGTGTTCCTCGCCTCGTTCGGGCTGTCCGCGGTGGCGCTCAGCACGGCCGGCAGCGCGCGCACGTACTACTGGATGGCGCCGCTGGGAAGCGCCGCGATGAATGTGTGGTCGACGAGCGACGAAGGCGCGGAGGCGGCGACCGCCCGGGCGCGGGAGATCGCCGAGGCGGCCGGCGCCGATCGCATCATCGAGGTGTGGGGGCCGTCGCAGCCCGAGTGGGATGCGAAGACCGACGACTTCGTCGACCCGGAGGCGCCCGTCTACGGGATCGCGTCGCAGTCGAATGCGACCTGTCCGGGATGCGGCGGGCCGATGGAACTCGCCAACGGCTCGTGGTTCGCCGTGGCCGACGTCGGCGATGTCGAGGCGCTGCTGCAGCAGGACGTGCCGGACGACATGCTCGACGCGTTCGTGCGCGGTGGGGCGATCGTGGCGGATGCCGTGGCCCTCTCCTCCGACGGTCATGTGGAGATCACCCGCTGGACGACGGAGAGCCAGGAGGCCTACTACCGATCGCTCGAACCGCTCTATGAACGCACCGACCTCACCCCGGAGGAGATCGACGCGATCGTTCCCGATCCCGACGAGGTCATCCGGGTTGCGGCGCAGGGGATCGACGCCGACCGTCAGACGAGCTACGGCGTGCTCATCTCGCCGGCGGCCGCGAAGGAGGCGGGGATCGCGCTGTCGGTCACCACTGTCATCGCCCTCTTCGACGAGCCGCAGCCGGAGGGCGTCTACGACCGCATCATCGCCGATTCCGAGAACGCAGCCCTCGGCGACGGCGGCATCAATGCCTGGATCGAGCGCGGCCCGCAGCCGGCGGACCCGTGGCTGTGGCTCATCGCGGGGGCGACGATGGTGCTCGTCATCGGCGCGGGCGCGGTGTGCCTGGGGCTCGCGCGCTTCGAACGGCGTCCCGACGACGCGACGCTCACCGCGGTCGGCGGGAGCCGGGGAGTGCGGCGTCGCATCAATGCGTGGCAGGCGGCGATCATCGTCGGGATCGGCTCGGTCGTGGGGACGATCGCCGGCCAGATCCCGATGTGGGGGATCGCGCAGACCACCGATGCGCTGCGCTATTGGGCAGACGCGCCGTGGCTGTGGCTGGGCCTGCTCGCGTTCGGGCTGCCGCTGGTCGTGACGGTGGTGTCGTGGTTCGTGTCGCCGCGGCATCCTGACCTCACGCGCCGCACGGCGATCGCCTAGGCGTGCGCGTGTCGCGTAGCGTCGGAGCATGACGCTCCTCACCCCTGCCGACCTCGACGCTCTGCTGCGATCGGGCACGCCGCCGATCGTGCTCGACGTGCGGTGGCGGCTCGACGCCCCCGACGGCAGTGCTGCGTATCGCGCGGGACACATCCCGACCGCGCAGTACGTGAGCCTCGACGACGACCTCGCCGCTCATGGGGCTCCTACCGACGGACGCCATCCGCTGCCCGACCCGGACGCACTGCAGGATGCAGCGCGGCGCTGGGGGATCGATGACGGCTCGACGGTGGTCGTGTACGACGACTGGTCGTCGTTCGCTGCCGCGCGCGGCTGGTGGGTGCTGACCGACGCCGGCCTCGACGTGCGGGTGCTCGACGGCGGCCTCTCGGCGTGGCAGGATGCCGGACTCCCGCTCGAACACGGCGTGCCGGCACCCCGGCCGCTCGGCACGGCGACGCTGTCGCCCGGACACCTCGCACGCCTCTCGATCGACGATGCCGCCGCGCTCGCGCGCGACGGCCTGCTGCTGGACGTGCGGGCCGGAGAACGCTACCGGGGCGAGGTGGAGCCGATCGATCCGCGCGCCGGTCACATCCCGGGGGCGGTGAGCGCGCCGACGGCGGCGAACAACGACGCGGCGGGCCGCCTTCTGGATACCGAGGCCCTGCGGGGGCGGTTCGCCTCGCTCGGAGCGACGCACGGTCAGCCGGTCGGCGTGTACTGCGGGTCGGGAGTGACGGCCTCGCACGCTGCGCTCGCCCTCACCGTCGCCGGATTCACCCCCGCGCTGTACCCGGGCTCATGGAGCCAGTGGGCGAACCATCCCGACCGACCCGTCGCGACGGGAGCCGAGCGATGAGCGCCCGGTGGGCCGTGCTGGGCGCCGGGGTCATCAGCGGCGACTTCGCCACCGCGCTTCCGGCCGCGCAGCTCGGCCACCTCCACGCGGTGGCGGCGCGCGACGCCGCCGACGCTCGGGCGTTCGCCGACCGCTTCGGAGCTCCCGTCGCAGGCACCTACGACGACATCCTCGCCCGCGATGACGTCGACGCCGTGTACATCGGCACCGTGCACCCCGCCCACCGCGATCAGGCGATCGCGGCGCTCGAGGCGGGCAAGGCCGTGCTGTGCGAGAAGCCGCTGACGACGACCCTCGCCGACACGGATGCCGTGCTCGCGGCGGCCGTGCGAGCGGAGCGTCCGCTCATGGAGGCGTTCAAGTACCGGTTCGGCCCGTTCGCCGAGCGGCTCCGCGAACTCGTCTCGGACGGCGCGATCGGCGAGGTGACCGCCATCGATTCGTCGCTCGGGTTCGCCGCCGCCGAGCAGCGGGGGCGCCTGTTCGACCCGGCGACGGCCGGGGGCGCGATCCTCGATGTCGGCTGCTACCCGGTCTCGTTCGCGGTCGGCATGGCGGCGTGGACCGGTCAGCCGCTCGACGGTGTGCGCGTGCGGGAGGGCGGCGGACTGATCGGGGAGACGGGCGTCGACGTCACGGCATCCGCCGTGCTCGACCTCGGCGCCGTGACGGCGCGGGTGCAGACCGCCATCGTCGAAGACCTTCCTCGCTCGACCGTGATCCACGGCACGGCGGGGCGCATCGAGATCGCGAACCCCTGGGGGAGTCGCACCGAGAGCACGGATAGCGCCGTGCTCGTGCGCGCCGACGGCTCGGCCGAGACGGTGACCGCGCCGACCGTGAACCCGATGGCCGCCGAGGCCGACGCCGTCGTCCGTGCCCTCGCCGACGGGCGCCTGGAGGTGCCGGAGATGCCGTGGGAGCAGACCCGCGCCGTCGCCCGTCTGCTCGACGAGTGGCTCGCAGCGGTCGGCTGACGACGGCGTTCACGCCGGGGCGCGCGTGGACGCCCGCACGATGAGGTGCGTCGCGATGGGGGTGTCTTCCGTGAGCCCGTCGGGCTCCTCCACCGCCAGCAGCACCTTCTGCATCATGAGCTCGCCGAGAGCCTGGAAGTCCTGACGCACGGTCGTCAGCGGTGGGTGGAGGTACGGCGCCTCCGGCACGTCGTCGAACCCGACGACGCTCACGTCGTCGGGCACGCGCAGGCCGCGCTCGCGCAGCGCCGACAGCAGGCCGATCGCCATGTGGTCGTTTCCGGCGAGCACGGCGTCGCCGGGCGACACGTCGAGCGCACCGCCGATCGTGAACCCGCTCGCGGCCGACCAGTCTCCGTGCGGCGGGTCGATCGCGGCGAGGCCTCGCGCGGCGAGCTCGTCTCGCCAGCCGCGGATGCGCTCGAGCGCATCGGGATTCTGTGCCGGCCCCGCCAGGTGGAGGATGCGGGTATGGCCGAGCTCGGCGAGATGGCGCACCGCCGCACGGGCGCCGCGGTACTGGTCGATCGAGACGAGACTCGGATGCCGTCGCTGGGTGGCTGCGGCCGCGACGATCGGCACGCTCAGCTCGATCCCGCGCACCACCTCGAGCACGCCCACGTCGTTCACGATCAGGACGATCGCGTCCACACGCTGGCGCAGCAGACCTTCGATGACCGCTCGCACGCTCGCCGCGTCGCCGTCGGGAGAGCGCACGGCATCCACCGAATAGCGGGCGGCGCGGGCCGCGAGGTTGAAGTGCATCGCGATGGAGGTGGGACCGAAGTCGGCGGTCACCGGTGTGACGAGACCGATCGTGCGGGTGCGACGGGTCACGAGGGCCCGCGCGGCCGGCGACGGGCTGTAGCGCAGCTGCGCGATCGCCTGCTCGACACGGGCGCGGGTGGCCGGGCGCACATTCGGCAGGTCGTTGAGCACGCGCGACACGGTCTGGTGCGAGACGCCCGCCAGCCGCGCCACGTCGAAGATGTTCGCGGCGCGGCCGCCGCGTTCGTCGCTCACTCGGCATCCTCCGGCTGGGCGACCAGCGCCAGCACCGCGTCGACGCTGAGGCCGTCGGCGGGAAGGGTGTCGACCACGTGGCCGTCTCGCAGCACGATCACGCGGTGGCCGACGCGCACGACCTCTTCGAGCTCGGCGGAGATGAACACGACCGACAGGCCATTGTCGGCGAACTCGCCCACGAGCTTCTGGATCTCGACCTTCGCGCCGACGTCGATGCCCCGCGTGGGCTCGTCGAGCACGAGCACGCGGGGAGACAGGGCGAGAAGACGCGCCAGCAGCAGCTTCTGCTGGTTCCCGCCCGAGAGGGTGCCGGCGGGGCGGTCGAGGTCGGCGGGCCGCACATCGAGCGCCTCGACCCAGCTCGCGGCGAGCTCCCGCTGTCGCGCGGGGGAGATGCGCCGCAGCGCCCCGCGCTGGGATTGCAGGGCCAGGATGATGTTCTCCTGCACCGTCAGATCGCTGATGATCCCCTCGGTGCGCCGGTTCTCCGACGAGTAGACGACTCCGAGGCGCATGGCGGCGCGCGGACTGCCGGGGGCGGTCGTATGCCCCTCGATGCGAAGGATGCCGGCATCCAGCCGGTCGACCCCCGTGAGCGCCCGGGCGAGTTCCGTGCGGCCGGAGCCGAGGAGCCCGGCGACGCCCAGCACCTCCCCCTCATGGAGGTCGACGTCGGCGTCGACGATGCCGCGACCCGACGACACCCCACGGGCGCTGAGGACGACGGCCGGCTGACCCGCATCGGCATCGCCGGAGCGGACGGCGTCGTCGAGCTGCTCCGCCGAGCGGCCGAGCATCGCCTGCACGAGGTCGATCCGCAGCAGCTCCCGGATGAGGAATTCGCCCACGAGCCGCCCATCGCGCAGCACCGTGACCCGGTCGCACAGCTCGTACACCTGCTCGAGGAAGTGGGAGATGAACACCACCGCCACCCCGCGGTCGGCGAGCCCGCGCACCACCCGGAAGAGCTCGGCCACCTCGTCGACGTCGAGGCTGGAGGTCGGCTCGTCGAGGATCAGCACCTTGACGTCGGCCGAGATCGCCCGGGCGATCGCGACGAGCTGCTGCACCGCCACCGAGTGGGTGCCGAGGATCGAGCCCGGGTCGATCTGGAGCCCGAGCTCGGCCAGCACGTCGTGAGCCTGCCGACGCATCTCGGTCCAGTCGATCCGTCCCCGCCGGCGAGGCTCCCGCCCGAGGGCGATGTTCTCGGCGACCGAGATGTTGGGGAGGAGATCGATCTCCTGGTACACGGTGCTGATGCCGGCACGGAGGGCATCGAACGGCTCCGTGAAGCGCACCTCACGACCATCGAGGACCATGACGCCCTCATCGAGGGGGTGCACGCCGCTGATCGCCTTGATGAGCGTCGACTTCCCGGCCCCGTTCTCGCCCATGAGCGAGTGCACCTCGCCGGGGAACAGCCGGAAGTCGACTCCGTCGATCGCCGCGTCGGCTCCGAAGCGGACGGTCGCCCCCGTCAACTGCAGCGTCGGCGGAGACTGGTCCATCAGGTCATTATCCCGGTGAGCGCGGGCGGAGCACCGGCATCCATCTAGGTGCGTCGCTGCGAACGGGCGACGATGACCCGCTGCACCACGACGAACACGAGCAGGATGCCGCCGATGATGATCTGCATCCACGACTGCTCGGCGCCCATGAACGAGATGATCTTCTTGATCACGCCGTACACGAGCACGCCGATGAGCGAGCCCAGCACGTACCCCGTGCCGCCCGTCAGCAGGGTGCCGCCGATGACGACCGCCGCGATCGCGTCGAGCTCGGTGCCGATGCCGTTGCGCGGATACCCGGCTCCCGAGTAGGCGGTGAGGAGCACGCCGGCCAGGCCTCCGCACACACCGCTGATGACGTACACCAGCACCTTGGTGCGGGCGACCTTCAGACCCATGAGCCGCGCCGACTGCTCGCTGCCGCCGATCGCGTACACGGTGCGCCCGAACCGGGTCCAGTGCAGCACGTAGAAGGCGACCGCCACCGCGAGCAGCGCGATGATCCCCGTCGGGGTGATGTACCAGCCGCCGAGCGAGAACCGTGTGCGCTGCAGCCACAGCACGACCGGGTCTTCCACGCGGATCGAGGCGAGGCTCACGACGAACGCCAGCCCGCGGGCGAGGAAGAGCCCCGCGAGCGAGGCGATGAACGGCTGCACGTCGAAGTACTGGACGAGGATGCCGATCACGAGACCGATCAGGGCACCGCCGGCCAGCACGATGGGGATGACGACCACGGCGGGTATCCCCTGTGAGAGCAGGCTCGCGCCGAGGATGCCGGTGAAGGCCATCACCGATCCCACCGACAGGTCGATGCCTCCGGTGAGGATGACGAACGTCATCCCGACCGCGAGCACCAGCAGGTAAGCGTTGTCGAGGAGGAGCGCCGAGAGGTTGCCGGGCATCAGGAAGTTCGAGAACCGCACCTGGGCGCCCACGAGCAGCGCGAGGAGGATCACGACGGCGGCGAAGGTGGGGATGAGCGACGACCGCCTGCTCATGAACGTGCGATACCGCGTGCTGAACGTCGCGTCGCCGCGCACCGGGGCTTCGAGAACCGACGTCATGACGCCACCTCCGCGGGGGTCTTCGCCGCGCGACGGGAGCGCGCTGACAGCATGTGCCGCACGGCCTGGTGGAGCCGGGGCGATTGGATGACGACGACCACCGCCACGACCACGGCGAAGAACACGGGGCTCTGCGCCGGCGGCACGCCGAGGAACAGGATCGTCTTGTCGAGGGTCTGGATGATGAGCACGCCCACGACGGTGCCGGCGAGGGAGAACTTGCCGCCCATGAGCGACGTGCCCCCCAGCACCACCGCGAGGATCGCGTACAGCTCGATGAACAGGCCGGCGGCGTTGGCATCCGCTGCCCGGATGTTGGCGCTGTAGATGATGCCCGCGATGCCGGCGAGCACCGCGCTGAGCGTGTAGGCGCCGAAGATGATGCCACGCGCCCGCACCCCCGCGAGACGGCTCGCCTCCGGGTTGATGCCCACCGCCTCGGTGAGAAGGCCGAGGGCGGTGCGCCTCTCGACGAGGGCGACGATGAGAACCGCCGCGAGTGCGATGAGGAACGCGAACGGCAGGAAGAACAGGTACCCGGTGGCGAGGAACGAGTAGGGCGGGCTGTTGACCGTCGTGATGAAGCCGTCGGTGAACAGGAGGGCGACCCCGCGGCCGGCGAGCATGAGCACGAGGGTCGCGATGATCGGCTGGATGCCGACGACCGACACGAGCAGGCCGTTCCAGGCGCCGAGGGCGAGCGAGACGCCGAGGGCCGCGGCGACGGCGACGGCGACGGTGCCGGGGTCTGCGGGGTCACCCGACGCGTCGATGATCGTGAGGGCGACAGCGCCCGAGACCGCCATGACGGCACCCACCGACAGGTCGATGCCGCGCGTCGCGATGACGATGGTCATGCCGAGCGCGACCAGCAGGAGGGGAGCGCTCGTGCGGAGGATGTCGATGGGCGTGCCGTAGAGCTGCCCGTCGCGCACCGTGATGGCGATGAACTGCGGCGACGCGATCGTGTTGACGACGATGAGGGCGAGCAGCGCGACAAGGGGCCAGAAGAGCCGGTAGCGCACGAGCTTCTTCATGCTGCGCTCCCTTCGGTGGTGGGGGAGGCCTCCGTGAGCGGAGACGGTGCCGAGTTGGCGATGTAGTCGACGAGGCCGTTGAGGTCGACGTCGCTCGAGTGCAGTTCACCGACGCGGCGCCGGTCGCGCATCACCACGACCCGCTGCGCGAGGCGGAGGACCTCCTCCAGCTCTGACGAGATGAACACGACCGACAGGCCCTGGGCGCTCAGCTCGGCGACCTTCTGCTGGATGTCGGCCTTCGCGCCGACGTCGATGCCGCGCGTGGGCTCATCGAGGATGAGCAGCTCCGGAGCCGTCGCGAGCCACCGGCCGAGCAGCACCTTCTGCTGGTTGCCGCCCGACAGGTTGCCGGCGAGCATGTGCGGGTCGGCGGGGCGCACGCCCAGCGCCGTGATGTATTCGGACACGAGTGCATCCTGTTCCGCCCGGCCGATGGGGCGCAACGATCCGCGCCGAGCCTGCACGCCGAGGATGATGTTCTCCGCGACGGTGAGGTCGGCGATGATGCCCTCCGCGCGGCGGTTCTCCGACGAGAACGCGATGCCGTGCTCGATGGCCTGGCGGGGCGAGCTCAATCGCACCGGCGCGCCCGCGACATCCGTCGTGCCGGAGTCGGCGCGGTCGGCACCGGCGATCAGCCGCACGAGCTCGGTGCGCCCGGAGCCCAGGAGTCCGGCGATGCCCACGACCTCCCCGTCGTACACATCGATGTCGGTGGGTTCGAGCACCCCGCGCCGGCCGATGCCCGAGGCGCGCAGCACCGGATCGCCGCTGCGGTCGATCTCGCGTCCGGCGACGGCGGACAGCGCGGTGAGATCGTCGAGCTCGCGTCCGATCATCTTGGTGACGAGCGCGGAGCGCGGCAGATCGGTGATGGCGTACTCGCCGACGAGCGCGCCGTTGCGCAGGACCGTGATGCGGTCGGAGATCTCGTACACCTGGTCGAGGAAGTGACTGACGAACAGGATCGCGACGCCCTGCGACCGGAGGTCGCGGATGACGGCGAACAGCTGCTCCACCTCGCCGCGGTCGAGGCTGGAGGTCGGCTCGTCGAGGATGAGGACCTTCGCGTCGAGCACCATCGCACGGCTGATGGCGACCAGCTGCTGCAGGGCGATGGAGTGGCTGGCCAGCAGCGAGCGCGTGTCGAGGTGCTGACCGAGGCTCTCGAGGTGGCCCGCGGCCACGCGGTGGGTGGCGGACCAGTCGATCGTGCGTCCGCGGCGCACCTCGTGGCCGAGCATGATGTTCTCTCCCACGGAGAGGTTGGGGGCGAGGTTCACCTCCTGATACACGGTGGAGATGCCCGCCGCCTGCGCGTCGGCGGTGGAGGAGAAGACACGCTCCTCGCCGGAGACGACGATGCGCCCGGCATCGATCGAGTAGACGCCGGTGAGGGCCTTGATGAGCGTCGATTTGCCGGCGCCGTTCTCACCCATGAGCGAGTGCACCTCTCCGGGCCGGAGGGTGAAGTCGACGCCGTCGAGGGCGAGGACGCCCGGGAACCGGATGGTGATGCCGGTCATCTCGACGACCGGGGTGGGGATGCTGTCCGCTGACATCGGCGGCTTCCTTCGTGTGTCGTGCGACGGCACACCCGCCGGGGGAGTCCCCCCGGCGGGGTGCGCACTGCGTCTGTCGGTCTGGCCGGGCCGAGCGGCCCGGGCCGGGTTCAGTACAGACGCTCGTCGATGACCTCGGCGGCCTGCTCGGCGGTGAACGACTGGTCGGTCACGTAGTGGGTCTTCTCGACCGTCTTGCCGTCGAGCACGTCCTTCACGATGCCCGCCGCGAGCTCGCCCAGCAGCGGGTTGCACTCCACGATGAAGTTGATCTTCCCGTCGATGAGGGCCTGCATGCCGTCCTTGACGGCATCGATCGAGATGATCTTGATGTCCTCGCCCGGCTTGGCGCCGGCCGCTTCGATCGCCTCGATGGCACCGAGGGCCATGTCGTCGTTGTGGGCGTAGACGAGGTCGATGCCGTCGGCGCCGTACTTGCCGAGGAAGCCCTCCATGACCTTCTTGCCGCCGTCGCGGGTGAAGTCGCCGGTCTGCGAGTCGATCTTCTCGATCTTGGTTCCGGCGATCGCCTCGTCGAAGCCGGCGGCGCGATCGTTGGCGGGCGCTGAGCCGGTGGTGCCTTCGAGGACGACCATCTTGGTGTCGGTGTCGCCGTACTGCTCGGCGGCCCATTCGCCCGCCATGACGCCTTCCTTCTTGAAGTCGAGACCGACCCAGGCGGCGTACATGTCGTCGGGCGCGCTCACGGTGCGGTCTTCGAGCACGACGGGGATGCCGGCGTCCTTGGCTTCCTGGAGCACGTCGTCCCAGCCGTCGGTGACGATGGGGGCGATCACGATCGCGTCGACGCCCTGGTTGATGAAGTCGCGGACCGCGGCGATCTGGGCGGCGGGGTCGTTGTCGGCGGCGTTGAAGACGAGCTCGAATCCGTTGTCGGACGAGAACGCGGTCTTCATCGACTCGGTGTTGGCGGAGCGCCAGCCCGACTCGGAGCCGGTCTGGGCGAAGCCGACCTTGATGGGGCCGTCTCCGGAGCCGTTGTCGCCGGATCCGGGGTCGGACGTGCTCGCACAGCCGGCCACGGTGAGTGCCAATGCGCCCATCAGGGCGACGCCGGCGAGAATGCGCTTGTTCATTCCCAGAACCTCCTCGTTCGGGGGCCGACGGACAGTGTCGGCTCGTAGTGATCTCATGGTGGACGACGGGTGCGTCCGTGCTCGAATGTTAGCCTTCACATTCGGCATCCACGCAAGATGTTAGCGGTAACATTCCGATAACAGCGATGCCTCGGGTGCCGGGTGGCACTCGCTCCGCGCCGACGGTCCGCACGCGTGGACGTGAGCGATCACATTGCGGGACGATCGCGCGGCACCCCGCCGCATCGACGATGCCGGGCGCCGGGGGCAGACTGGATGCATGCGCGCCACCTACATGTTCGGCCCGGGCGATGTCCGGGTGATCGACGTTCCCGACCCCTCCATCGAGGCCCCCACCGATGCGATCCTGCGCACGGTCGTCGCCTGCGTCTGCGGCAGCGACCTGCATCCCTACCATTCGATGCCCGAGGTGCCCGAGGGGCGGTCGATGGGGCACGAGATGATTGGGATCGTCGAAGAGGTCGGCGCCGAGGTCGCCACCGTTCGTCCCGGCGATGTCGTGATCGTGCCGTTCGTCTGGTCGTGCGGCGTGTGCGACTTCTGCCGTGAGGGGCTGCAGACCTCCTGCCGCATCGGCGGGCTCTCGGGCACGCAGCGAACGGGGGGCGCGCAGGCCGAGTATCGCCGCGCGCCGCTGGCCGACGGCACCCTCTACCGGGTCGACGTCGACGAGAACGACGAGCGGATGCCGGGCCTTCTCACACTCAGCGACGTGTACGGCACGGGCTACCACGCCGCCCTCACGGCGGGTGCCGGACCCGGCCGCACCGTCACCGTGATCGGCGACGGTGCGGTGGGACTGCTCGCCGTGCTGGCGGCGCGGCAGCTCGGATCGGAGCGGATCATCCTCATGGGGCGCCACGAGGCCCGCACCGACCTCGGCCGCCGCTACGGCGCCACCGAGGTCGTCGCCGCGCGCGGCGAGGAGGGCATCGCCGAACTCCTCGACCTCACGGGGGGTGATGGCACCCACGCGGTGATCGACGCGGTCGGGCATCTTCCCGCGTTCGAGCAGTCGCTCGGTGTCGTGCGCGCCGGCGGTGCGATCAGCCGGGTGGGTGTGCCGCAGTATGCGACCGGCCCCATCGGGCGTGAGCAGTTCGGCCGCAATGTGAGCATCACCGGGGGTGCCGCGCCGGTGCGGGCGTACATCGACCGCCTCCTGCCCGGGGTGCTCGACGGATCGGTCGACCCCGGGGCGGTCTTCGATCGCGACCTCCCGCTCGACGAGGCGCCCGAGGCCTACCGGCTGATGGACACCCGCGAAGCGCTGAAGGTGATGCTGCGCCCCGGGTCGCCGGCGCTAGCCTGAGCGGGTGACGAACAGCCTGGCGCGCGTGGGAATGCGGGAGGTCGCCGCGCACGCGGGCGTCTCGACGCAGACGGTGTCGCGCGTGCTCAACAACCACCCGCACATCCGGTCGGAGACCCGCGAGCGGGTGCTCGCCTCCGCGGCGGCGCTCGGGTACCGCATGAACAACGCGGCGCGTGCGCTCGGCACGGCGACGACCCGCACTATCGGCGTCGTGGCCAGCGATGCCTCGCTGTTCGGGCCGGCGGCGGGCATCGCGGCCCTCGAGGCGGCCGCGCGCGCTGCGGGCCGCTGGATCTCGACGGCCTACGCCGACGGTTCGGATGTCGCAGCGGTGACGGATGCCGTCGAGCACCTGCTCGCGCAAGGCGTCGACGGCATCGCGGTGGTCGCCCCGCACACGGCGTCGCTCCAGGTGCTCGAGCAGGCTGAGCTGGGCGTGCCGGTGGTGACCCTCCACGGCGGTGCGGGCGCGTCGCGCCAGGCCGAGGGGGCAGGGCTCGCCGTCGACCACCTCGCCTCGCTCGGCCATCGACGCATCGGGGTGCTCGCCGGCCCTTCGGCATGGACCGAGGCGATCGTCCGCGAACGCGGTGTCATCGCCGCCTTCGCACGACTCGGGGTGGAGCCGGCGGCTCGCTGGGAGGGTGACTGGTCGGCATCGGCCGGTGCGGCGCTGGCCGGAGAGGTCGCTGCCGCAGTGCGGCGCTCCGACGGGCCGACAGCGATCGCGGTGGCGAACGATCAGATGGCCCTCGGCCTCATCGCCGGCCTTCGCGAGCGGGGCATCGCCGTGCCTGGCGACGTGAGCGTGACCGGTTTCGACGACAACCCCGACGCCGAGTTCTACCAGCCGGCGCTCACGACGGTGCGCCTCGACCTCGCGGGAGAAGCGCGGCGTTGCATCGACGAGCTCCTCGGTGTCGCGGCGTCGGCGGCCGCGGCCACGCCCGCGCCTCCGCGGCTGGTGGCGCGCGCCTCGTCGGCCGCCCCTCGCTGACGCCCGGGAGGCCGAGCCGTTCGGGTTCGCCGGGTGGGTCGCGCTCCTGCTTTGTTACCGGTAACATCACCACCGCACGGACCCGTCAGAGTCGACCAGAGGAGGAGCCGTGGCATCCACCGCCGCACAGCAGGCGATCCACGAGGGGCGCAGCGCGCTCGGGGTGGAATTCGGCTCCACCCGCATCAAGGCGTGCCTCGTCGACGCCGCCGATCCGTCGACGGTGCTCGGGGTCGGTGCCCACGATTGGGAGAACACCTACGTCGACCGGCTGTGGACCTACCCGATCGACGCCGTCTGGGACGGCCTCCGGGCCGCGTACGCCTCGCTCGCCCGCGACGTCTCCCGCCGCCACGACACGACCCTCGACACGGTGGGGGCCATCGGGATCTCCGCGATGATGCACGGCTACCTCGCCTTCGACGCCGAGGGCGAGCTCCTCGTGCCCTTCCGAACCTGGCGCAACACCAACACGGGTGCGGCGGCGGCCGAGCTCAGCGAGCTGCTGGGTGTCAACATCCCCTTGCGCTGGTCTGTCGCCCACCTCCGGCAGGCCGAGCTCGACGCCGAGCCCCACCTGCCCCGCCTGCACGCCTTCACGACGCTGGCCGGTCACGTGCACGCACGACTCACGGGGCGCCACGTGCTCGGGATCGGCGACGCGTCGGGCATGTTCCCGATCGACTCGGCCACCGCCGACTACGACGACGCGCTGCTGCGCCGCTTCGACGAGGTCAGCGATCTGCCGCCTCTGCGCACTCTGCTCCCCGAAGTGCTCGTCGCCGGTCGCGATGCCGGATCCCTCACCCCGGAGGGGGCGGCGCTCCTCGACCCGTCGGGTCGGCTGCGGCCCGGCATCCCGTTCTGCCCGCCGGAGGGCGACGCCGGCACGGGCATGGTCGCCACCGGTGCCGTCGCCCCGCGCACAGGCAACGTGTCGGCCGGCACCAGCATCTTCGCAATGGTCGTGCTCGAGCGTGCCCTGACGCGCCAGCACGCCGAGCTCGACCTCGTCACGACCCCCGCCGGAGACCCGGTGGCGATGGTCCACTGCAACAACGGTGCGAGCGAACTCGCCGCCTGGGCGGGACTCTTCCGCCGCTTCTCGCATCTGGCCGGGCACGAGATCTCCGACGACGAGGTGTACCGCATCCTCTTCGCCGAGGCTCTGCACGGGGAACCGGATGCGGGTGGCCTCCTCGCCTACAACCACCTCGCGGGGGAGCCGATCGTCGGCACCTCGGAGGGCAGGCCGCTGTTCGTGCGCACCCCGGGCAGCACCCTCGATCTCGCGAACGTGATGCGGGCGCAGCTGTACGGAGTGTTCGCCACCCTGAGTCTCGGTATGCGCGCGCTCGACGAGGAGGGTGTCGCGCTCGACCGCATGTACGCGCACGGCGGGATGTTCCGCACCGCGGGGGTCGCCCAGCGGTTCCTCGCGGGTGCGCTCGACGCGCCGGTGGTCGTCGACGAGAACGCGTCCGAAGGCGGCGCGTGGGGCATCGCGGTGCTCGCCGCGTACCGCCGGGAGGTGGCGGCGGGTCTCGGCGCCGATCTGCCCGCCTACCTCGGTGGCCGCGTGTTCGCGCAGGCGGAGCGGGTCACGGCGGAGCCGGAGCCCGCCGACGTCGCCGGCTACGCCGCCTACCTGCTCCGCTACGAGGCGGGGCTCGCCGCCGAGCGTGCCGCCGTGGCATCCCTCTGACCCCGCCCGATCGACCTGGCCTCTATCGACCTGGCCCGATCCTCTCCACCCCTCGCCCATCACCCACCGCATCCTCAGAAAGAAGACCCCGATGGCACTCAGCACCTCGTTCGACGGCTACACCGTGTGGTTCGTCACCGGCAGTCAGGGCCTCTACGGAGAAGACACGCTCCGCCAGGTGGCCGCGCAGTCGCAGCAGGTCGTGGCAGGGCTCTCCGACCTTCCGGTCAAGGTGGAGTGGAAGCCCGTGCTGACGGACGCCGACGCGATCCGTCGCATGGCGCTCGACGCGAACTCCGACGACAGCGTCATCGGCGTCATCGCATGGATGCATACGTTCAGCCCCGCCAAGATGTGGATCGGCGGGCTCGACGCGCTGCAGAAGCCGCTGCTTCACCTGCACACGCAGGCGAACGTCGAGCTCCCGTGGGGCGAGATCGACTTCGACTTCATGAACCTCAACCAGGCGGCGCACGGCGACCGGGAGTTCGGCTACATCCAGACCCGGCTCGGGGTGGCCCGCAAGACGGTCGTCGGCCACGTGTCGAACCCGACGGTGCTCCAGCAGATCGACGACTGGCAGCGCGCGGCGGCCGGATGGCAGGCGGTGCGCACGCTCACGCTCGCCCGATTCGGCGACAACATGCGGTACGTCGCCGTGACCGAGGGTGACAAGACCGAGGCCGAACTGCGCTTCGGCGTGCAGGTGAACACGTGGGGGGTCAACGAGCTGGCCGACGCCGTCGCCGCGGCAGAGCCGTCCGCGATCGACGCCCTCGTCGCGGAGTACGAAGACCTCTACGACGTGCAGGCGGAGCTGCGCGCGGGCGGAGAGCGTCACCAGTCGCTGCGCGACGGCGCGGCGATCGAGCTGGGCCTCCGGTCGTTCCTCGAGGAGGGCGGCTTCGGCGCCTTCACCACCTCGTTCGAAGACCTCGGGGCCCTCCGGCAGCTGCCGGGACTCGCGGTGCAGCGCCTCATGGCCGAGGGGTACGGCTTCGGGGCCGAAGGCGACTGGAAGACGGCGATCCTCGTGCGGGTGGCGAACGTGATGGGCACGGGGCTCCCCGGCGGAGCGAGCCTCATGGAGGACTACACCTACGACCTGGTCGCCGGCGACGAGAAGATCCTCGGAGCGCACATGCTGGAGGTCTCGCCGTCGCTGACCACCGCCCGCCCCCGCCTGGAGGTGCATCCCCTGGGCATCGGCGGCAAGGACGACCCCGTGCGTCTCGTGTTCACCGCCGACCCCGGCCCTGCACTCGTGGTGGCGATGAGCGACATGCGCGACCGGTTCCGGCTCGTGGCGAACGTCGTGGAGAACATCGACGCCCCCGACCTGCCCCACCTTCCCGTCGGCCGCGCCGTCTGGAAGCCGGCGCCCGATTTCGCGACGAGCGCGGCGTGCTGGCTGACCGCGGGCGCCGCGCACCATACAGTGATGACGACCGCCGTCGGCATCGAGGTCTTCCGCGACTTCGCCGAGATCGCCCGAACCGAACTCGCCGTGATCGATGAGACGACGACGGTCCGCGACTTCCAGCGTGAGCTCCGCTGGAACCAGGCCTACTACCGACTCGCACAGGGACTCTGACACGCATGGCACGAACTCCGCTCTCCGGCACTCAGTACACGCTCCGGGCAGGTGACGACGAGGCGGTCATCGCGAGCGTCGGCGCCTCGCTGCGCTCGTACCGGCACGGCGAGCGCGACCTCGTCGTTCCCTTCGACGCCGACACGGTGCGGCCCGCCTACCGCGGCTCGACGCTCGCTCCCTGGCCGAACCGCGTCGTCGACGGCCGCTACGAATTCGGTGGCGTCGAACATCAGACGGCGATCACCGAGCCCACTCGCGGTCACGCGCTGCACGGCCTCGTCGCCTGGCTCGACTTCGACGCGATCGACCGCGGCACCGATCACGTGACGCTCGCCGCAACGGTGGAGGCGCAGACGGGCTACCCCTGGCGGGTGCGCATCGAGACCCGGTACGAGCTGGGGGTCGACGGACTGACCCAGACGGTGACCGCCGTCAACGAGAGCGATGATCCCGTCCCGTTCGGCACCGGCCCGCATCCCTACCTGGTCGCCGGCGTGAACCCGCTCGACACGTGGGTGCTGGAGCTTCCCGCCGCCACGGTGCTCGAGGTCACGCCCGATCGGCTGTCGCCCGTGGCGACCGCGGGGGTCGAGTCGGATGCCGACCGCTTCGACTTCCGTGAGCCGCGCGTGCTCGGTGCCGTCGAGATCGACCACGCCTACACCCACCTGTCACGCGACGAATCGGGCATGGCGACCGTGCGGGTGACCGATCCGGCAGCAGGCACGGGCGTCCAGATCACGTGGGATGCCGCGTGCCCGTGGGTGCAGGTGCACACCGCCGACCAGCCCGACGGCCCGGGAGCACCCGGGCACCGGGCGGGGCTGGCTGTCGAGCCGATGACCTGTGCCCCCGACGCGTTCAATGCGGCGCGCTACGACTACGACACCGGCCTCATCGTGCTGCAGCCGGGGGAGCGGGCCACCGCCTCCTGGTGCATCTCGACGCTCTGAACGCGGCCGACTCGGCGCCGGCAGGGCCCGCGGTCGCCGCTCGTCACTCACGCTGAGGGCATGCAAGAAGGCCCCGGAGTTCTCTCCGAGGCCCCCCGCATATCCGCCGGCCGGCTCCCGCCTGTGGTGTCAGGATGCGGGTCGTGGCGGTCGTCGCGGTCAGTCTTCGCCGCGCAGCTTCTCCTTGAGGTCGTTGCGGTGTTCGACACGGTCGCGGTCGGCTTCCGCCTTCTTCACCTCGGCGTTCGCCTTCGCTTCGTCGGCCTTGTCGCCGATGCGATCGGCGGCGTCGTCCCAGGCATCCTTGATCTTGCGTCCGGTCGTCTCAGCGACGTCCTTCGCGTCATCCATCAGTCCCATGTCGACTCCCTTCGTTCAGGAGTTCCGAGGCTACGGATGCCGTCTGCTCTCGTCACGGGGCTTGTCACGTGCTGTGCCGAGTGCTAATCCTCGCGTCACACGGGGGTCGTGGTGTCGATCGCGTCGCGGAGGGGGCGTCGCATCGCCTTCCAGTAGTGCACGGGGGTGATCCTCGTCAGCACGTCGACCAGCCGCGCTTCGCGCCCGACCATGGTGCGGGGCCGGCGTCGCACGGTGGCCTCGACGATGCGACGCGCGGCATCCTCGGGCTCGGTGTGGTACATGCGGGCCTGTGCCTGGGCGGCGCGCTGCGCGACGGCGGGGTCGATCGCGGCGGCGAACCGGCCGTGCAGGATGATGCCGGTCTTCACGCCCGCCGGGTAGATCGCTCCCACCGTGACTGCCCCCGCCGGGTCGTGCTGCAGCTCGTGGCGCAGCGCTTCGGTGAACCCGCGTACGGCGTACTTGCTCATCGCGTAGGGGATGCGGCCGGCCGGGGCGGCGAGGCCGTAAATCGACACGAGGTGGGTGATGTGGGCGGCGGGTGAGCGGCGGAGCGCGGGCAGGAGCGCCTGGGTGACGTTGACCGTCCCCCACAGGTTCACCTCCATGAGCCAGCGCATCTCCTCCATCGTGAGCTGATCGATGCTCCCGAGCATCGAGGAGCCCGCGCACGTGATGAGGGTCTGCACGTGGGGGTGGGATGCCGAGATCTCCACGGCTACGGCCGTGACGGCGTCGTCGTCGGTGAGGTCGACGACGTGGGTGGTGTGCCCCTCGCCGGCGAGGCTCGCGGCCGTGGCGGCAAGTCCCTCGCCGTTGCGGTCGATCAGCGCGACCCGCGCCCCGCGGGCGGCGAGCTGACGCGCGACCTCGGCGCCCATGCCGCTGGCCGCCCCCGTCACGACGCTCGTCGCGCCGCGCACCTCCAGCGGCGCGCGGCGGCGGGCCCTGGAATCCGTCTGGGGGACATCCGTCTGGGCGGCATCCGTTCGGGGCATCGTCGCCTCACTCTCACTCACGCCACATCATTCCTCGCTCGATTCTGGCGGATGACCTTCCGTAGGATCGGTAGGAGCCTGCCCGAGGTCGGAAGATGAGGTCGTGGCCGAGAAACTCAAGCGCGAGCGGACGCGTGACGTCGTCGCCGAGGGGCTGTACATCGCCTCTGCGGCCACTCGGCTGAGCCTGAAGAACCGGATGCTGATGCACGTGCTCGCCGAAGGTGAGGACTTCGACGTCGAGCGCTACGTGCCCGAGGCGCGTCAGACCCTGCTGGAGCTCGCCGCGGAGGCGGAGGCGGATGCTGCACGCGCCGACCGCGAGCGCAAGCGTGCGCGCAGCCGGTTCACCGAGTCGGACGGCACTCACGACTACCGCAGCCGCGATGTGCGCAACCTCCGCCGTCGCCGCAAGCAGTCGCAGCACGTGGCGCGCGAGCTGCGAGCCCGCGCAGAAGACCCCGAAGAGGTGCGCAAGCTCATCATCGACGCGCGCGACGCGGCGTGGGCGGAGGTCGCGAAGAACATCGACCGCACCCTCCGCATCGAGGCCGCCCGGCCCGACCTCGACCCCGACTACGAGCGCATGCGCGGAGCACGCATGCAGGCCCTGCGTCTCGTCGACCTCCCCAAGCTCCGGTCGCGGCGGCGGAGCGTCGCCAAGCAGCAGGAGCTGCGCGAGCAGGGTGTGGTGCCCGAGATCATCGAGCCCGAACCGCACGGCGCGATCGACCCCGCCGAGCTCGACTGAGCCGGGCGGAATCGGGCTGCGGGTCCTTGCGACGCGCCCGGGCGGCGAGGTTCGGAGCCCTCGATTCGGCGTCTGGGCGAGCGTGGGGTATTCTGGACGCTGGCCTTCGCGAGAGCGAACGTCATGCGCCCGTAGCTCAATGGATAGAGCATCTGACTACGGATCAGAAGGTTAGGGGTTCGAGTCCCTTCGGGCGCGCACTGTGTTGAGACAGTAGAGAAGACCCGCGGTTCGCCGCGGGTCTTCTTGCGTTTCGGG
>JAEYVZ010000093.1 GCA_023431405.1 Actinomycetes bacterium | reverse complement strand
CGGCGACGATCTTCTTGCCGTCCTCACGGGCGGCGTCGCGGATCTCACCGGCTTCCTTGCGCGCGTCGGCGAGGGGCTCGCCGATGACGCCGCCGGCCAGGTCGAGGGCGAGCGTGCCGACCTCGCTGCGCAGCGACACGAGCGCCGTCTGGCGCTCCGCCTCGATCTGGCTGTGGGCGGCCGCGGTGAGGCGGGCGGCCTCGGCCGACGCGCTCTCCTTCGCCTCGGCGACGATCTTCTTGCCGTCCTCACGGGCGGCGTCGCGGATCTCGCCGGCTTCCTTGCGAGCCTCGGCCAGCTGAGCCGTGTACTCCTCCAGCGCGGCCTCGGCGCGACGCTGTGCTTCGTCGGCCTTCGCGATGTTGCCCTCGATGGCCGCAGCGCGTGCGTCGAGCAGCGCCTTCATGCGGGGAAGGGCGACTCGCCAGACGACGAGCAGGATGACGACGAAGCAGACCGCCGACCAGATGATGTCGTACCACGCGGGGATGAGAGGGTTGTGCGTCGCACCCTCTTCCGCGGCGTACGCGACAACAGCGTTCAGCATGCTGTCTCCTTCAGGGTCAATGCGGGCGGGATCAGAAGCCGAAGATGAAGGCGGTCGCGATGCCGATGAAGGCGAGCGCCTCGGTGAAGGCGATACCGATCCACATCAGGACCTGCAGGCGGCCGGCCAGCTCGGGCTGACGAGCAACGCCCTCGATCGTCTTGCCGACGACGATGCCCACACCGATGGCGGGGCCGATGGCGGCGAGGCCGTAGCCGACCGTCGCGATCGAACCGGAGACCTGGGCGAGAACCGTAGTTGCGTCCACGGGGTGTTTCCTTTCGGTTGGGTGGGAGGGCGTTGCGCCCGCCCGCTCAGTGCTCTTCTGCCACCGCGAGCTGGATGTAGACCGCGGTGAGGATGGTGAAGACGTATGCCTGGAGGACGGCCACCAGGAGCTCGAACAGGGTGAAGACGAAGCCGAAGGCCAGCGAGCCGGCCGCCAGCGCCGACCAGACGCCACCGAGGTCGAGGAGGAAGAACTGCGTCGCCGCGAAGAAGAGGACGAGCAGGAGGTGACCGACCATCATGTTCATCAGGAGTCGCAGGGTCAGGGTGACCGGGCGGATGACGAACGTCGAGATGAGCTCGATGGGCGTGACGATGAAGTAGATCGGCCACGGGACGCCGGAGGGGAAGAGCGAGTTCTTGAAGAAGTTCTTCGGGCTCTTCTTGATGCCGGCGTAGATGAAGGTGACGTAGCTGACCACGGCCAGCAGGAGCGGGACCGCGATGATCGAGGTGCCCGCGATGTTCATGAACGGGATGATGCCCGTCAGGTTCATGAACAGGATCATGAAGAAGATCGTGGTGAGGATCGGCAGGAAGCGCTGCCCGTCTTTCTTGCCGAGGAGGTCTTCGGCGATGTTGACCCGAACGAAGTCGAGTCCCATCTCGACGATGCTCTGGAATCGCCCGGGCACCACGCGCATGCGGCGCGTGCCGAGCCAGAGGATGAGGACCACGGCGATCGTCGCGATGAACTGGATCAGGTGGATCCGGTTGACGACCAGCTCGCCGATCTGGAAGACCGGCGCCGGGAAGAACTCTTCGATCGACGGACCGTGGAACTCCGGACCTTCAGAAGTCGCGGTCAGTCCGACGGTGGTGGCGAACAGGGTCGCAGTCTGGGTAAACAGCGCTGGCTCCAGCTTCGGGGCACCGGCCAGGGCCGGGGCGACGATGGTCGATGTTGAGCGTGACTCCGCACACGCTTCCGGAAGGAAGCCGGCGGGCTCAGGGAACAGCCTATCAGTCCTGGGGGGCCGCCTTGTCACCGGAACGCGGATCAGCCGGTAGAGTTCCGTCTCCCGCCCCGGCGGCATCGCCTTCGGCAAGGTCGGCGGCGGTCGGCAGGGTCACGTCGCTCGCGTGCGGGATCCGCATCCGGAGCATCACGACCACGTCGATGACGAGCGACACCACGACGCTCGCGACGAGCGCGACGAAGAACACCGGACCGTTCAGCCACGGCTGCCCGCGCAGGGCGAGCAGCACGATGATGAACACCGCGAACTTCAGCACCCAGGCGCCCATGACGAGGCCGAAGAAGATCGGCACGTAGAGAGGGTCGCCGTACCAGCGGTTGGCGATGAGGATGCTGGTGCCCGTCAGCGACAGGAAGACGGCGGCGAGCACCACGGCGACCAGGGCGCTCCAGAGCCCGTCGACGCCGCCGACGGCGTAGCCGATCGCCGCTCCGGCGAGGGCGAGCGCGGCGGTCGCGGCGGCGGACCACAGGAGCGTCGTCCGCAGGACGGGGGTGCTGGAGACGGTGGGACGGTTCATGCGACGGACTTCCGTTCGGGTTCGGACGGGGCGACGACGTCGCGGGAGACGCGCCGCGAGGGCAGGAGGGTGACCAGGAGGCACGGAACAGCGCCGAGGACGAAGAAGACGACGCCGGGCAGGTACAGCCCCGGCCATCCGGCGGTCGTGCCGATGTACATGAGGAGGACCGAGAGGCTGACCACGGCGGTCCAGGCGTAGAAGATCAGCACGGCGTCACGGTCGCTGTGGCCCATGTCGAGCATGCGGTGGTGGAGGTGCTTGCGATCGGGAGAGAACGGCGACTTCCCCTTCGACATGCGGCGCACCACGGCGAGTCCGAAGTCGAGGAGCGGGAGGAGCACGACCACGATCGGCAGGATCACCGGGATGAACGCACCGAGCAGCTGCGAGCGCCCGAACCGGTCGTTGTCGGCGATGAGCTCAGCGGGGAGGTCGCCGGTGACGAGGATGGCGGAGACGGCCATGAGCAGGCCCAGCATGAGCGCTCCCCCGTCGCCCATGAACATGCGCGCGGGATTCCAGTTGAACGGCAGGAAGCCCAGACACACTCCGCCGAGGACGATCGCGATGAAGGCGGCGAGGTTCGAGTAGCTGCTGAACTCGAAGTCGCGCGCGAGCAGATACGTGTACGCGAAGAAGACGCCGTTGGCGATGAGGGCGACCCCGGCCACGAGGCCGTCGAGCCCGTCGATGAAGTTCACCGCGTTCATCGCGACGACGATGACGAGCACCGAGATGATGACGCTCACCCAGCCCGAGACGACCGTCTTGCCGCCGATGGGGAGGGAGTAGATCTGCACTCCCCCGGGCGCGACGATGATCCACGCCACGAGGAACTGCGCGCCGAGCTTCAGGAACCAGTCGAGGTCCCACAGGTCGTCGGCGACCCCCACCACCACGATGAGGAACGTCGCGCCCAGGATCGCCCAGTTGCGCCCCGGGTTCTCCCAGAAGATGTGGAAGTAGGGAACGGCCGTCGACAGCGCGAACGCACCGAGCACCCCGAGGAACATCGCGATGCCCCCCAGACGCGGAGTCGGTCGCTTGTGCACGTCGCGGTCTCGGATGGCGGGGTAGAGCTTGTAGCGCATCGCGATGCGCCAGACGGCCCACGAGAGCGCGAACGTCAGCGCTGCGGTGATGATGAGCGTGAAGACGTAGTGCTTCACGCCGACCCGCCGGCCGCATCGGAGTCGACCGGATCGGGCTCGAGGACCTCACCCAGCACCTCGCGCAGCTCCGCACGGCTCACCGCGCCCTCGCGCAGCACCCGCACCGGTCGGGATTCGCCGCCCGTGAGGCCTGTCGCGTCGATGATCGTCGAGGCGATGCCGGTCGACGAGGGCCCGCCGTCGAGATACACCGAGATGCTGTCGCCGAGCATGTCGACTGCGTCGTCGACGGCCGTCGCGGCAGGCTTCCCGGTGAGGTTCGCGCTCGACACCGCCAACGGGCCGGTCTCCGCCAGCAGCTCGAGCGCGATGCGCTCGTCCGGCATCCGCACGGCCACCGTGCCCGCGGTGTCGCCGAGGTCCCAGGTCAGCGACGGCTGGGCGGGAAGCACGATCGTGAGCCCGCCCGGCCAGAAGCGCTCCACCAGCCGCTCGACAGGCTCCGGCACCTCTGAGACGAGGGCCCGCAGCGTCGGGATGCCGGGAACCAGCACGGGCGGCGGGGACTGACGACCGCGGCCCTTCGCGGCCAGCAGTCGGGCGACGGCGGCGGGGCTGAAGGCGTCGGCACCCACGCCGTAGACAGTGTCGGTGGGCAGCACGACCAGCTCGCCGCGCGCGACGGCCTGTCGCGCCTGGCGGAGGGCGGGGAGGAGCTGCTCGGCGTCACGGCAGTCGAAGACGGAGGACATATCCGCACCATTCTACGATCCGGCGCCCCGCTCTCCCTGAGGGGACCGCGGAACGGGCTCAGGCGCGAAGAGCGGTGGTCGCCCGGTCGCGCATCGTGAGATCGGGGTGGGTGGCGGCAGCCCGCCATCCGTCGGCGGTGAGGAGCTCGCGGATCGCCGGCCCCTGCCACTCCCCGTGCTCGATGACGAGCATGCCTCCGGCGTGGAGCAGCCGCTGCCCCACGCGCGACAGGATGCGCACGACGTCGAGGCCGTCCGCTCCCCCGTAGAGGGCCGCCGGCGGGTCCCAGTGACGCACCTCGGGGTCGCGGGGGATGGCGTCGTCGGGCACGTACGGCGGATTCGACACGAGCACCGAGACCGTGCCGTCGAGCTCGGGGAAGGCGTCGGCGAGGTCGACGAACGCGAGGCGCGCCTGCGGCGCGATGGCGGCGAAGTTCTCCTTGGCCCAGACGAACGCATCGACGGAGTTCTCCGCCGCGTGCACCCGGGCGTGCGGCACCTCGGTCGCCAGCGACAGGGCGATCGCCCCCGAGCCGGTGCCGAGGTCGACGGCGACGGGTTCGGCCGACGCCGCCGCGCGCAGGGCGTCGATCGCGAGCTGCGCGACCATCTCGGTCTCCGGTCGCGGCACGAACACGCCGCGCCCCACACGCAGCTCCAGATGCCGGAACGGCGCGACCCCGGTGAGGTGCTGCAGCGGCTCGCGGGCGGCCCTGCGCTCGACGAGCTCGGTGAAGGCGTCGAGCCCATCCGCGGGAACCGCGTCGCCGCGCAGTGCGGCGGCGGCAAGCGCTCCCCGCGACAGCTCCCACACGTGCGCCGCGAGAAGCTCGGCATCGACGTCGGGGGTGGGCACGCCGGCCGCGGCGAGGGTCGCCGACGCGGCGCGCAGCAGATCGCCCAGCGAAGCGGGCGCGGATGACGGGTTCTGGCGGGAAGTCATGGGCCCATCCAGCCTAGAGCGAACATCCGTCACATACGGCTCGCGCTGTCCGTGCCCCCGTAGTCTTGTCACACGATCTCGGACCCGCGAGACAGACCTCCGATCACCGTTCGAAAGGCAGATCATGGCCGGCATCCATTCCGACATCACGAGCGCATTCGGCGACACGCCGCTCGTCAGGCTGAACCGCGTGTCCGAGGGTCTCCCCGGCACCGTGCTCGCCAAGCTCGAGTTCTACAACCCGGCATCCTCGGTCAAAGACCGTCTGGGCATCGCGATCGTCGACGCCGCCGAGGCGTCGGGGGCGCTCAAGCCCGGCGGCACGATCGTGGAGGGCACCAGCGGCAACACCGGCATCGCGCTCGCGATGGTCGGCGCCGCCCGCGGCTACAAGGTCATCCTCACGATGCCCTCCTCCATGTCGATCGAGCGCCGGATGCTGCTGCGCGCCTATGGTGCAGAGCTCGTCCTCACCGACCCGTCGCTGGGCATGAAGGGCGCCGTCGCCGAGGCCGAGCGCATCGCCGCCGAGCACCCCGGCGCCGTGCTCGCCCAGCAGTTCGCGAACCAGGCGAACGTCGAGATCCACCGCAAGACCACCGCGGAGGAGATCATCCGCGACACCGAGGGGCAGATCGGCTACTTCGTCGCGGGCATCGGCACGGGCGGGACGATCACGGGTGTCGGCCAGGTGCTGAAGGAGCGCGTGCCCGAGGCGAAGATCGTCGCCGTCGAGCCGGCCGACTCCCCGCTGCTGACCAAGGGCACTCCCGGCCCGCACAAGATCCAGGGCATCGGTCCGAACTTCATCCCCCCGATCCTCGACCAGGGTGTCATCGACGAGGTGTTCGACGTCGCCTTCGACGACGCGATCGCCACGGCGCGCGAGGTCGCCACCAAGGAAGGCATCCTGGTGGGCATCTCCTCGGGCGCCGCGATCTGGTCGGCGCTGCAGGTGGCCGCCCGCCCCGAGGCCGAGGGGAAGAACATCGTCGTGATCGTGCCCTCGTTCGGTGAGCGGTACCTCTCGACCGCGCTGTACGAGCACCTTCGCGAGGGCTGATCCGCTCGTGCCCGGCATCCATCCCGACATCACCTCCGCGTTCGGCGACACTCCTCTCGTGAGGCTGAACCGCCTCACGGAGGGCCTTGCCGCCGAAGTGGTCGTCAAGCTGGAGTTCTACAACCCGGGCGCGAGTGTGAAAGACCGCCTCGGCTACGCCCTCATCGAGGCGGCCGAAGCCAGCGGAGACCTTCCACCGGGCGGCACGATCGTCGAATCGACGAGCGGGAACACGGGCATCGCCCTCGCGCTCATTGGCGCAGCCCGCGGGTACAAGGTGATCCTCACGATGCCGGCGTCGATGTCGAAGGAACGACGCACGCTCCTCAAGGCGTACGGCGCCGAGCTCGTGCTCACCGACCCCTACAAAGGGATGACGGAGGCCGTCGAGACCGCGAAGAGGATCGTCGCCGAGACGCCCGGTGCGGTGCTGGCACGGCAGTTCGAGAGCGCCGCGAACGCGGCCATCCACCGCCGCACGACGGCCGAGGAGATCTGGCGCGACACGGACGGCCGCGTCGACTGGTTCGTCGCGGGCTCGGGCACCGGCGGCACGGTCACCGGTGTCGGCCAGGCGCTCAAGGAGCGAAACCCCGAGGTGAAGGTCGTGCTCGTGGAGCCCAAGGACTCCCCCGTGCTCACGGAGGGACGCGCCGGCGGCCACCGTATCCAGGGCATCGGACCGAACTTCGTGCCGGCCGTGCTCGACCGGAGCGTGATCGACGAGATCTCCGACGTCGAGTTCGATGACGCCATCCGCACGGCGCGCGACCTCGCCACGCGCGAGGGCATCCTCGCCGGCATGTCGGCCGGGGCCGCGGTGTGGACGGCGCTGCAGATCGCGGCGCGCCCGGAGGCGGCAGGGTCGCGGATCGTCGTGATCGTGCCGGATGCCGGGGAGCGCTACCTCTCGACCGCGCTCTACGCGCACCTGCGTGAGGAATCGGCATGAACGGGGATCGCCCGGCGCGGCGCGTCGGCTTCGGCGCCCGCATCCGCGAGGACATCGCGGCCGCGAAGCTGCGGGATCCGGCTGCCCGCGGCGGGCTCGAACTGGCGCTCCTCTACCCCGGCCTCCACGCCATCTGGGCGCACCGCGTCTGGCATGGCCTGTGGCGCCGCCGGCTGCGGTTCCTCGCCCGCGCGGGCTCTCAGATCACGCGGTGGCTGACCGGTATCGAGATCCACCCCGGCGCTGTCATCGGCCGCCGGTTCTTCATCGACCACGGCATGGGGGTCGTGATCGGCGAGACCGCCGAAGTCGGAGACGACGTGATGCTCTACCACGGCGTCACTCTCGGCGGACGCACGCGGGATGCCGGCAAGCGGCATCCGACCCTCGGCGACGGCGTCGCCGTCGGTGCCGGGGCGAAGATCCTCGGCCCGATCACGATCGGCGCACGCTCGGTGGTCGGCGCCAACGCCGTCGTCACGCGAGACGCGCCCGCGGACTCGGTGCTGGTCGGCGTTCCCGCCAAGCCTCGCCCGCGTGTGGCAGGCGAAGACACCCGCTCCGTGCTCACGGCCCCGGAGTACTACATCTGACGATGTGCCGCAGCTGACCGGGTGCCGCTGCGTGGCATCCGTTCCGTCAGCGCTCGCGGCGGTCGGCGACCTTCTTCTTGATGAAGACCGCCGGCAGGAGCCAGGTCGCCAGGGCTGTGACGATCCACACGATGACGGGCGCCACGATCCAGGTCCACCAGGGCGTGCCGATCGTGAGACCGGCACCCGGGATGAGCGCCACGACCACGAGCGCGACGAACGTCGAGACGATGCCGATGCCGCCGAGGAACGCGGGGGCGTTGCGCTGTGCCACGCGCGCAAGCCACGGGGCGAGCACGCTCTGCAGCACCGCGAAGATCACGATCGCGAGGATGAAGCCGAGCGGGCTCGACCACTGGATCGAGAAGCCGTCGAGCACGAGGTCGGCGACGATGAGACCGAGCGCCGCCGAGGCGAGGAAGATCGCGGCGCGAAGCAGGAACATGACCATGACGCGAGCGTATCGCTCAGCGAAGCCGATCTTCCGTCACGATCCGAGCGCGGCGAGTTGTGCCTCTTCGTCGGCGGTGATCGCCGCCTCCACGATCGGGTCGAGAGCGCCGTCCATGACCTGGTCGAGGTTGTAGGCCTTGTACCCGGTGCGGTGGTCTGCGATGCGGTTCTCGGGGAAGTTGTAGGTGCGGATGCGCTCGGAGCGGTCCATGCCGCGGATCTGCGAGCGTCGCGCATCGGAGGCTGCGGCATCCCGCTCCTCCTGCTGCTTCGCGAGCAGACGCGCCCGCAGCACGCGCATGGCCGCCTCACGGTTCTGCAGCTGGCTCTTCTCGTTCTGCATCGACACGACGATGCCGGTGGGCACATGCGTGATGCGCACGGCGGAGTCGGTCGTGTTGACCGACTGGCCGCCGGGACCCGAGGAGCGGAAGACGTCGATCTTCAGATCGTTCTGGTCGATCTGGATCTCTTCGGGCTCATCGACCTCCGGGAAGACGAGCACCCCGGTGGTGGAGGTGTGGATGCGGCCCTGGGATTCGGTCGCCGGAACCCGCTGGACGCGGTGCACGCCGCCTTCGTACTTGAGGTGCGCCCAGACGCCCTGTGCCGGATCGGAGCTCGAGCCCTTGATGGCCACCTGAACGTCTTTGTAGCCGCCGAGGTCGCTCTCGTTGCGTTCGAGCAGCTCCGTCTTCCAGCCCTTCGACGCCGCGTACTGCAGGTACATGCGCAGGAGGTCGGCAGCGAACAGCGCGGACTCCGCCCCGCCTTCACCGGCCTTGATCTCCATGATCACGTCACGGGCGTCGTCGGGGTCGCGAGGGATCAGCAGACGGCGCAGTCGTTCCTGAGCGACGGCAAGCCCCTCCTCGAGGGCGGGGATCTCCGCCGCGAAGGCGTCGTCCTCCTTCGCGAGCTCGCGCGCCGCGTCGAGATCGTCGGACGCCGCCACCCACGCTTCGTGGGCGGCGACGATCCGACTGAGCTCGGCGTAACGGCGGTTGACGCGCTTCGCGCGGGCGGCGTCGGCGTGCACGGCGGGGTCGGAGAGCTCCTCCTGGACCACGCGGTGCTCGTCGATCAGGCCTTGGACGGACTCGAACACGATCGTCCCCGTCCGGGTCAGCGGATGCTGTTCTCGTGCCCGTGGCTGTGGCCGCCACCGCCGGTGGGCGTCGGGATCGACTTCTGCATCTGCACGAGGAACTCCACGTTGGACTGGGTCTCCTTGAGCTTTCCGAGCACGACCTCGAGGGCCTGCTGCGGGTCGAGGCCCGCGAGCGCGCGGCGCAGCTTCCAGGTGATCTTCACCTCGTCGGGCGACAGGAGCATCTCTTCGCGACGGGTGGAGGACGCGTTGACGTCGACCGCCGGGAAGATGCGCTTGTCGGCCAGCTGACGGTTCAGGCGCAGCTCGCTGTTGCCGGTGCCCTTGAACTCCTCGAAGATGACCTCGTCCATCTTGGAGCCGGTCTCGACGAGAGCCGTCGCGAGGATCGTGAGCGATCCGCCGTTCTCGATGTTGCGCGCCGCGCCGAAGAAGCGCTTCGGCGGGTACAGCGCCGACGCGTCGACGCCACCGGTGAGCACGCGTCCCGAGGTGGGCGCCGAGATGTTGTAGGCGCGGCCGAGGCGGGTGATCGAGTCGAGCAGCACGACGACGTCCTGGCCCAGCTCCACGAGGCGCTTCGCACGCTCGATGGACAGCTCCGCGACCGTCGTGTGGTCGTCGGCCGGGCGGTCGAAGG
>JAEYVZ010000079.1 GCA_023431405.1 Actinomycetes bacterium | reverse complement strand
TGCCGGGCCCGCACGAACCAGATCGCGCGCACGTGCACGGTGCCGTCGTTCCAGAATCGGTGCGGGATGTTCGAATCGAACACGATCGAGTCACCCGGCTCCAGCACGGTCGACTCGCCCCCCAGTTCGACGCTCAAGCGCCCCTCGATGATGACCCCGTACTCGCGGCCCTGGTGCACGATGTGCTCGGCGGGCGCTTCGGTGCCGGGTGCGTAGACGACTTCCAGGAACTCCGCGTCGAGCTCTCCCATCGCCGTCAACCGGCTCCAGCGTGGTCCGGAGCTCAACTTGATGGAGGGGTGGTCGACGGCCCGCTGCACGACCCCGGCGGCGACCAGGTCGGCCGCCTCGTCGGGAAGGGCCGGAGAGACGGGCGGTGCCGGAGGGGCCTGCGGGTCGAGGATCTCGTGCATCTGCACGCCGAGCTCGGCGGCCACCGCGTAGAGGGCGGGCACGCTGAACGAGCCGATGCCGCGTTCGACCTGCGACACGTGGCTCGCCGACACGCCGATGCGGCGCGCGAGCTCCCTCACGGTGAGCCCGGAGCGGGTGCGCAGTTCGCGCACGCGCTCCCCCACCGTGTTCCAGGGCGTCTCGAGCTCGGTCATCGGCTCCTCTTTCAGGCGTCGCCGCGGCCGTGGAGCCGGCCCATGGCGTCGAGGACGTCGACGGCGTTGCGGATGTCGACGGGCGCGGCGACGTCGGTCGCCCGGCGCGAGCCGATGATGTACCAGACGCCTTCGGCCACCTCGTCGGTGTGGTTGAAGTAGTAGTGGGGGCGCTGCGCGTCGAAGCACAGCGAATCGCCTGCCCGCAGCACGAACGTGTCGAAATCGAGCTTGAGAGTGAGCTCACCCCGCACGATGAACCCGTGCTCCACGCCGATGTGGCGCATGTGCGTCTCGTCGAGAGAGCTGGCGGCGCCGGGCTGGTAGGTGGCGAGCACGGCGTCGAGGCCTTCGTCACCGCCGACGGCCAGGCTCTTCCAGGTGACGCCGTTCTGCATCACGATCTCCGGCGCATCGGCGAACGGCTGCACGGGCTCGGCGCGAAGGCGCGGCACCGGAGCGGGCTCCGCCGGCGGGTGGTTGCCGAGCACCTCGTCGAGCGAAAGGCCGAGGCAGCTGACGATCGCGTACAGGGTGCTCACGGAGGGCTGCACCTTGCCGGTCTCGACCTGCGAGAGGAGGCTCGGTGAGATCGCGGCCTGTGCCGCCGTGGCGCGGAGGCTCAGGCCGCGGGCGTTGCGCGCCGCGCGGATGCGGTCGCCCAGCTCTGCGGTCATGCGCCTCCTTTCGCGTGTTAGACCCTACTCCCCGGTGTGCCGTGCGCCGTGCGCCACGACGCACGGCATCCGTGGTCAGTAGGGGTTCGCGACGAACAGTTCCTGGGCGGGGAACTTGGTGAGCACCTCGATGCCGTAGTCGGTGACGACGACCTCTTCTTCGATGCGCGCCGCCGATGACCCGTCGGAGGCGGGGCAGTACGTCTCCATCGCGAACACCATCCCGGCTTTCAGTTCGACCGGGTCGGCCATCGAGTTCAGCCGGGAGATGATCGGACGCTCGTGGAGGCCCAGGCCCAGCCCGTGAGCGAACTGCAGCCCGAAGGCGGCCAGCTCGTTGTCGAACCCGAAGTCCTGCGCCTTGGGGAGCACGGCGGCGACCTGATCGGTGCCCACACCGGGACGCAGCGCGTCCAGCGCGGCATCCATCCACTCGCGCGCCTGCTTGTACGCGTCGTACTGGCTGGGCGTCGCCCACCCCACCCCGAAGGTGCGGTAATAGCAGGTGCGGTACCCGTTGTACGAGTGGATCACGTCGAAGAACGCCTGGTCACCGGGCCGGATGATGCGGTCGGTGAAGTTGTGCGGGTGCGGGTTGCACCGCTCCCCCGAGATCGCGTTGATCGCCTCGACCTGGTCGCTGCCGTACTCGTAGAGCCGGGCATTGGCCAACGCCACGATCTCGTTCTCCCGCACGCCCGGCTTGAGCGCCTCGGCGATGTCCTGATAGACCCCGTCGACCATCGCCGCGGCCTGGTTCAGCAGCATGATCTCGTCCTGGTTCTTGATCACCCGGGCATCGAGCATGTGCTGCTGCGCGTCGGCGATGCGGATGCCGCGACGCTGCAACTCGAACAGGAAGGGCGGCTCGATGATGTCCACGCCCAGCGGCGCGTCCTTCACCCCCGCCGCCGACAGCAGCGACTCGATCTCATCGACCGCCGTCTTCATGAGGTCGGCGCCGCCCTCGGGGGCCACCGCCCCCTTGAAACCGAGGAAACCCGGCCGGTAGTTCTCGTCGGGCACCCAATCGGAGTAGAGCTTGTGGTGCTTGACCGCCGACCCGAAGTCCCACAGGATCGGATCCTGCCCGCGGATCAGCAGCGCGTAGCGGATCATCTTGTCGCCCAGCGCACCACCGATCCACGTCTGGGTCGTGTAGCGGATGTTGTAGAAGTCGAACAGCAGGAACGCCCCGCACTCGCTCGCCTCCAGCGCCGCCTTCGCCCGCCCCAGCCGGTACTCGCGGAGCCGATCGAAATCGACCCGGTGCTCGTAATCGACACCCATGATGCCGGGAGCCCCCAACGGACGCACCCCCGCCGGACGATCGGAAGGCCGCTCGAACCGACGCGCCCCGTGCGAATGACCGTGCGAGTGGCCGTGGCCGCTCATGCCCCGGCCTCGGCGGGAGCGGCGGCGACCACGTGGAACTCGAAGCGCAGGCGCGGGTCGGTGGCCAGACGCGTCACCTCGACCGTGGTGCTGGTGGGGATGTGCCCGCCGAACCAGTCCTTCTGGTGCGCGTTGACGACGTCCTGGTCGGCCTCCACGTCGGTGAAGAAGCGGATCATGTTGACGACGTCCGACCGGCCGCAGCCGGCGGCGGCGAGGGCGAGGTCGAGGTGGTCGAACGCGTTCTTCACCTGACCTGCGGCATCCATCGGCATCGCGTCGAAGACCTCGGGGATGTGCGGGTGGTCGTGGTAAACGGGGGCGCCGGTGACGCCGCTGATGAACACCAGCCGCGCCGACGACACGACGCGCATGGCCGGGACGAACGGGCTCACGATGCCCGTGTCGTATCCGTCGTGGTGGATGATGTCGGCCTGGCCGACGCGCTGAGGTGCGGGAACCTGACTCATCGTCTTTCTCCTTCTCGTCGGGCCCCGTCAGGGGGCGAGCTCCGCTGCTCGATGGGTGATGCGTCCGTCCATGACGGTGAGGACGCTGCGGATGTCTCGGATGTCGTCGTCGTCGCACGCGAACGGGTCGAGCGACGGCACGCACAGGTCGGCGTCGTAGCCGGGGGCGATGCGACCGCGATGGGCCTGCTCCCCCGTGAACCACGCCGCGTCGCGCGTGTAGGCGGCCAGCGCGTCGGCGCGGCTGAGACGGTGTTCGGGGGCGCGCACGCCCTGTCCGTCGAGGGTCTTCCCGGTGACGAGCCACCAGATCGACGCCCACGGGGAGAACCAGTTGGCGCGGGTCGCGTCGGTGCCGCCGCCGATGACGATGCCGAGGTCGCGCATCGCTCCGATGGGCGGCGCCGTGCGGGTGGCCTCCGGACCCCAGTGCTCGACGTAGTCGCCCCCCTTGAGGATGAGGCGGTTCTGCACGAGCACTCCCGCCCCCAGTCGCGCGAGGCGCTGCAGGTTCGCAAGGCTCGCCTCGTCGGCGTGCACGATCGACCAGCCGCGCCCTGCGACGAGGCCCGTCTCTTCCTCGACCCGCTCCCACGCATCGAGGATGCGGCCAAGGGTGGCGTCGAGCACCGCGTGCACGCTCATCCGCCAGCCGCGCTTCGCGCACAGCCGCACGATGTCGACGAGCTCCTCGAAGGCGGCGTCGGTGAGGGTGAAGGGGTCGAGTCCCTCCATGTCGTGGCATCCGAGGTGGGGGATCTCGCCGACGCCGGCGACGCGCAGCATGGCGTCGCCCGATCCGGCCTGCACGAGTGAGGTGAGCGCATCGATGTCGGCCACCTCGCCGCCGCGGTTCCAGGCCGAGATGAACAGCCGGGTGCGCACGTCGAGTCCGCCCTCGCGCCACACGGCGTACACGGCGTCGTAGTCGCGGGGTGTCACGAGCAGACCGCCGCCGTCGACGACGCCGGTGAGCCCGTGGCGGGCGAACTCGGCGAACATCGTGCGGATGCCGTCCTGCTCCTGCTCGCTGCCGGCTTCCAGCGCCTTGCCGATCGGCGCGGCGAAGGCTCCGACCCCGTGGATGCGGCCGGTGAGGGCCCCGGCGTCGTCGCGCTCGAGCGTTCCGCGGGCGGGGTCGGGCGCATCGTCGGTGTAGCCGCACGCGGAAAGGCCTGCGGTGTTCAGCACGCCGACGTCGTACAGCTCCTGCACATAGACCGGATGCGCGGGTGCGGCGGCATCCAGCTCTTCGCGCGTGGGGATGCGGCCCTCGGCGAACTGCGAACGGTGCCATCCGCCGACGACGGCGATCCAGGTGCCGGCCTCGGCGGTCGCAGCCGCGTGACGCACCGTCTCGAGCGCCTCGGCCACCGACCGCACACCCTCCCAGTGGAGGGAGCGCGTCCACGAGTTGCCGCCGCGGACCGCGTGGATGTGGGAGTCGTTGAGCCCGGGGACGACGCGGCGGCCGCCGAGATCCACGACCTCCGCCGCCAGCTCAGCGTAGGGGGCGAGCTGCTGGTCGGTGCCGACGGCCACGATGCGGCCGCCGGCGATCGCGACGGCCTCGGCTTCGGGGGGTGCCTGGCCGTCATCGGCGAAGGTCGTGATGCGGCCGCCGCGCAGCACGAGGTCCACAAGGGGAAGGGACGGGTGGGGGGATGCCATCGTGTTCACTCGCTCAGATGCTCAGGTACCGTTCGAGCAGTGCGCTGTCGGCGCGCATCTCGGCCGCCGACCCCGACCACGCGATGGTGTGGGTGTCGTCGATGACGAGGACGCGCTCCGCGATGTCGAGGGCGAGGTCGACGTTCTGCTCGGCGATGAGGATCGACAGGCCCGAGGCGCGCAGGCCCTCGAGACGGTCATGGATGACGTCGAGCACGCTGGGGGCGAGACCTTCGCTCGGCTCGTCCATGATGAGCAGAGACGGGTTGGTCATGAGCGCCCGGCCGATCGCGAGCATCTGCTGCTCGCCGCCCGACAGCGACCGGGCCATCGAGCTCGATCGCTCGGCGAGGCGCGGGAAGAAGTCGAAGACGCGCTCGACGGTCCAGGGCTCCGATGCCTGTGCGCGCCGGTGCTGCGGCACCACGGTCAGGTTCTCCAGCGTCGTCAGCGAGCCGAACACGCGGCGCCCCTGAGGGACCAGGGCGATGCCGGCCCGCGAGATGCGGTGGATCGCCATCTTGGTGATATCGCTGTCTCCGTAGACGATCGACCCGGCCGTCACCGTGGGCGGGCGCAGCCCGCACAGCGCGCGGGTGAGCGTCGTCTTGCCCATGCCGTTGCGGCCGAGCAGGGCGACGCTCTCGCCGTCGCCGATCTCGAACGTGATGTCGTGGAGAACTTGCGCCGTCGCGTAGCCGACGTCGAGTCCCGTGACCTTCAGGCTCACTTCGTGTCTCGCCTTCCGAGATAGATCTCTTTCACCGTGGGGTGCTCACGCACCTCGTCGGGGGTGCCGGTCACCACGTGGCGGCCGTTCTCCATGCACATCACGCGGTCGGTGAGGCCGAGCGCGAGCGACATGTCGTGCTCGATGAGGAGGATGGGCAGCGTCCGCGGCAGCTCCTCGATCAGGGTGCGCAGCGTCATGCGCTCCACCGCCGACAGACCTGCCGCCGGCTCGTCGAGGAGGAGGATGCGCGGGTCGGTGACCAGCGCCATGGCGATCTCCAGCTGCCGCTGCTCACCGTGAGACAGGTCGGCGACGGTGTCGTCGCGCCGGTCGGCGAGGTTCACGGCATCCAGCATTTCCAGGGCCTTCTGCGTGGTCTCGTCACCGAGCCCCTGCACGCGCCAGAAGACGCGGGCCCGGCTCGTGCCGCCGCGGGCCGCGACGCGCACGTTGTCGAGCACCGTCATGTCACGGAACAGGTTCGACACCTGGAAGGTGCGTCCGACGCCCAGACGCGCCCGCCGCTCCGTGTCGACGCGCGTGACGTCACGTCCGAAGAGCTCGATGGTGCCGGTGGTCGGCAGCACGTCTCCGGCGATCATCTTGAACAGGGTCGTCTTGCCCGCGCCGTTGGGTCCGATCACGCCCATCCGCTCGCCGGGGGCGAGCCGGAGGGAGATGCCGTCGACCGCCTGCACGCCGCCGTAGCGCTTGCCGAGGTCGTCGACCGCGAGTGCGGGGGCGGTGGCCCCGGGCCCTTCCGGACCCGGGACCGCCGCCATTGCCGATGTCGTCACTCGAGCCCCTGGAAGCTCTGCGAGTAGGTCGGCTGCGCGAGCGCCTCTTCGGGCGTGCGGCCGAGCCACTGGTCGACATCCTCGATCGTCGCGATCGGCGTGTTGTAGAAGTTGCCGTCGTCGCCTTCGGTCACCTCACGCACGTACACGGGACCGACCATGTTGTTGTACTCGTCCCACGAGACCTTGCCGAAGATGCTGTCGGAGAAGGTGTACTCGGTGATGGCGCTGACGAGGTCCTCGCCGGTGACGAGGCCCTTCTCGGCGAGCACGGATGCCACGAGCGACGCGGTCAGGTAGCCGCCGGCCACGTAGGCGCCGGGGACCTTGCCGTCGGCGAACTCCTTGTAGGCCTCGATGAACTCGGCGACGGCCTCGCTGTCGCGGCCCTCAGCCCAGTAGCTGACCGACTTCACGCCGACCACCTGGTCGCCCATGGCGCGCAGGGTGCCCTGGTCGATCGAGCAGCAGTTCATGAGCAGCTTGTCGGGGTCCTGGCCGAGGCCGAGGTAGGCGTTGAGGAAGTTCGGTCCCGGGGCGCCACCGGCGGTCGCCACGTACACGACGTCGGCGTTCGCGGCCTGGATCTGCGACACGTAGGTCGAGAAGTCGGTCGTGGTGTTGGGGAACCAGATCTGCTCCTTGACCTCGCCGCCGTTCTGCGTGAAGCCCTGGACGAAGCCCGCGCACGACTCCCAGCCGAAGGCGTAGTCGGCGCAGAGGGTGACGGCCGTCTTGAATCCGCCGTCGGTGGCCGCCCACTCGCCGCCCGGGTAGTTGGCCTGCGAACCGCCCATGGAGCCGGTGCGGACGGTGAGGTCGTTGGCGTTGCGCTGCGTCAGGTCGTCGGAGGCGGCGACCGGGTGCAGGTTCGGGATGCCGACGCTGGCCGTGTACTCCGCGACCGCGAGGGCGGTGTTGGCGATGAGCGGTCCGACGATGAAGTCGACCTCGTCCTGCTCGACGAGCTTCTTGGCCTTCGTGAGCGAGACCTCAGGGTTTCCCGCGTCGTCTTCGACGATCGTCTCGATCGTGATGCCGTTGACCTCGGCGCCGTTGATGTCCCAGTACAGGTTCCATCCGTCGACCATCTCCTGGCCGGCGACGGCGAAGTTGCCGGTGGTCGGCGAGATGTAGCCCACCTTGAGGCTGCCGCCCTCCTGGCCGGCTCCGCCGGACGAGGTGGGGGCGGGCTCGGCCGCACCGGGAGGGGCGCAGGCGGTCAGCGCGAGGGCGGTGACTGCCGCGATGCCGGCGGCGGCGAATGCCGACCGGAGACCGCGTGTCTTCATTGACGTCATTGCTGGTCCTTTCGTTGGTGAGATGCAGGGATGCTTCCGTCGGGCACGGTCGCGCCGTCGGGCACGTCCCCCTCGGGCGGGGACGCCGACTTCGAGCGTGCGCGGAGCCGGCGGAAGAGCTTTCGGGTGCTGCCGGCGATCCCCGCACGAGCGAAGAGGATCACGAGGATGAAGATGAGGCCGAGGATGGTCGGCCAGCGGTCGACGTGGCTGGAGAGCACGTTCTCGACGAGCACGACGATCGCCGCGCCGATGAGGGGGCCGAGAAGCGTGCCGATGCCGCCGAGGATCACCATGACGATGAGGTGGACCGACTTGTCGACGCCGGCCGTGGACGGGCTCACGAAGTGCGTGTGCCACACTGCGAGGAGTCCCGCGAGGCCGGCGACCGTGCCGGAGACCATGAAGGCGCCCAGCTTGTACGACCGCACGCTGTAGCCGAGGCTGCGCATGCGGCTCTCACTGTCGCGGAGTCCGCGCAGGCTCGCGCCGAACGGCGAGTTTCCGACGATCCACAGGGCCGCGGTGGCGATGACGAACGCCGCCAGCACGACGTAGTAGAACATCCAGTACGACTCCATCCACTCCGGCCGGGCGATGCCCGAGATGCCGTTCTCACCGCCGGTGACCGACGAGAGGCGGAAGGCGAGTCCGTAGATGAGCATGCCGACGGCGAGGGTCACCATCAGGAAGTAGATGCCGCTGGTGCGCATCGACAGCAGCCCGTAGATGAGCGAGACGAACACCGTCATGCCGAGGGCGAACAGGACCTGCACGCCGGGGTCGAACCCCTGCTTGGAGGCCCATCCGGCGCCGTAGGCGGAGGCGGCGGCGATTCCGGCATGACCGAGGGAGACCATTCCCCCGTTTCCTGCGAGGAAGTTGACACTGGATGCCAGGGTCGCGGCGATGAGGATGGTCGACACGAGCGACACGATGAAGCTCGAGGCGCCGAGGTAGGGCAGGGCGATCGCTGCGCCCAGGAGTGCGACCAGCAGGACGATGTTCATCTGCTGCACGCGGTCGCGGCGCGGCGCGCCGAAGGTGCGGACGGTGCGGGTTTCGACGATGCGGTTGCTCATCAGGCAGCCTTTCCGAACAGGCCTGTCGGGCGGAAGACGAGGACCAGAGCCATCGGCAGGAAGATCGTGAAGTACGCGAGCTCGGGGATCCAGGCCTTCGCGAAGGCGTCGATGAGGCCGATGAGCACGCTGCCCACCGCAGCGCCGGGCACGCTGCCGAGGCCGCCGATGATGATCACGACGAGGGCGTACAGCAGCACTTCGTTCTGGATGCCGGGGAGGATGCTCTGCATGCCGGCTCCGATCGTGCCGCCGATGCCGGCAAGGGCGGCACCCACGACGAACATGCCGGTGAACACCCAGCGGATGTTGACGCCCATCGCGGTGATGATCTCGCGGTCGTCGACGCCGGCGCGGACGATGGCGCCCACGCGGGTGCGGCTCTGGACGAGGGCGAGGGCGATGCCGATCGCGAGAGCGAGGCCGATGACGAAGATGCGGTACCACGGGTAGGCGAAGTCGCCGAGGACGAATGCCCCGGGGATGCGCACGGCGTTGGGGAGGTTCTGCGGGTCGCCGCCGAAGATCGCCAGGCACATGTCGGCGATCACGAACGAGACGCCGATCGTCAGCAGCACCTCGGGCATCTCCTGACCGCGGACGAAGCGCAGCAGCACGACCTCCACGAGGAAGGCGGTGATGCCGACGGCGGCGATGGCGGCGATCACGGCCACGAGCAGGTTGCCCGTGAGGGTGGCGATCACCACGCCGATGTAGCCGCCGAGCATGTAGAACGCGCCGTGGGCCATGTTCACGATGCGCATGAGTCCGAAGACCAGCGTGAGGCCGCTGGCCAAGAGGAACAGCAATGCGCCGAAGCTCAGTCCGTTGAGGACCTGCTGGGCAAGGAATACGGGTTCGAACACCGGGCTGTCAAACCTTCCACATCATCGGGGAGTTACCAGGAGGCATCCACAGTGAAGCAGTTCAGTGAACACGGTGTCAAGTAAGACTGCACAGGTCACAAGTTTCAGTGCACACTTCGTGACCTGAACGCATGCGCCTAAGCGCCGACCTCCCGGTAGCGGCGCCGCAGCACCGCCGCCGCGACGGCGAAGGCGGCCGCGATCGCCGCCGAGAGCCCGAACAGACTGCCGAAGGAGCCCGCCGCGATGGCCGCCGTGCCGATCGCCGAGCCCACCGCCCCGCCCATCATGAGCGAGATCGAGAAGAGCGTCATCCCGAGAGCCCGTGAAGACGCCGCGGCATCCGTCATCCACGTCTGCAGGGTCGTGTGCGCCAGCGCCCACCCCGAGCCCATGAGGATCGCCGCGGCCAGCACGGTGCCCGGGCTCACCCCGACCGCCAGCACCGTCATCGCGGCCAGAGCGAGGACTCCCCCGCTGCCGAGGAACACCCACGGCGGCGTACGCGCCACGGCGAGCTTCATCACCTGGCTCACCGCCACGACGGCCACACCGAAGGCGGCGGTGACGGCGCCGGCCGTGAACGCGTCGCCGCCGGTCGACTGCACGGCCAGGGGCAGCACGTTGAACACACCAATGAGCAGAACGCCTTCCACGGCGGTCAGCGCGCAGATCGCCAGCGACCACGGTGAGCGCAGGAGCGTCACGACCTGCCGCCGGAGAGGTGCCGTGTCGGTGCGCGGCGGCTCGCGGAGGGCGGCGAGCACCGGAACGAACAGGGCGGTGATCGCCGCGAACACGCCGAACACCCCGCGCCAGCCGATCAGCTCCACCACCGCACCCGAGACGAGTGTGCCTCCGGCGAGACCGAGCGCCGTGGCGGTCGCGAGATTCGACATGACCGCCGGCCTCGCCGACAGCGGCAAAGAGTCACCGAAGTACGTCAGCACGGCCGCGAAGGTCGCCGCGAAGGCACCGCCCGAGACCGTGCGCGCGATGAGGAAGGTCGTGATGTCTCCCGCGAGGGCCGACACGGCACACGCGAGGGCGGCCAGAGCCGTCGTCAGCACGAGGACGGGGATGCGGCCCCACCGTGTCGACAGCGGCCCCCACAGCAGTTGCAGCACCGCGTAGGCGACCGCGTGCGACGTGATGGCGGTGGCGGCCAGCGCCACCGACACATCGAGGTCGCGGGCGATCTGCGGCACGAGCGGCAGGATCAGCGACCGGTCGAGCGTCGACCAGAAGATGATGAGCGGAAGCACGACGCCGGCCGTCACCGGCCGGCGCGTGCGTCTCGTCTGCCGCTCAGGCGGTCGTCTCACCGCGCCCTTCGGGGGTGTTGAGGTGCGACTGCGAATCGCGGATGCCCGACAGGGGGCCGTTGACCGTGAAGTAGCGGCCGCCACCGGCCACCAGCAGCTCTTCCGCCGGGAACTTGGTGATGACCTCGCATCCGTCGGCGGTCACCACGACCTCCTCCTCGATGCGGGCCGCGCCCCAGCCGTCGGCGGCGGGCCAATACGTCTCGAGGGCGAACACCATGCCCTCCTCGAGCACCTCGGGGTGGTCGAGCGAGGTGAGGCGCGAGAAGATCGGCTTCTCCCAGATCGACAGGCCCACACCGTGCCCGTACTGCAGCGCGAAGGCCGCCTCCTCATCGGGGAAGCCGAACTCCTCCGCCTTCGGCCACAGCTCCACGATGTCGGCGGTGGTCGCTCCCGGCTTCACGGCCGCGATAGCCATATCCATGTACTCGCGGCAGCGCTTGTACGCATCACGCTGGGCGGGGCTGGCCGAGCCCACCGCGAAGGTGCGGTAGTAGCACGTGCGGTAGCCGTTGTACGAATGCAGGATGTCGAAGAACGCCGGGTCGCCCGGGCGCACCGCGCGGTCGGAGTAGACGTGCGGGTGCGGAGCGCAGCGCTCACCCGAGATGGCGTTGACGCCCTCCACGTATTCCGACCCCTGGTCGTAGAGCGACTTCGCCACGAGCCCGACGCACTGGTTCTCCCGCACGCCCGGCCGCAGGAACTCGTACAGCTGGTCGTACGCGGCATCCACCATCGAAGCGGCGGTCGTCAGCAGCGTGATCTCGTCCTCGGTCTTGATGCGGCGGGCCTCCATGAACACCTGCTGACCATCGACGACCTCGATCCCCTCACGCTGCAGCGCGAACAGGATCGGCAGCTCGACGACGTCGACGCCCAGCGGCTCGTTCGCGAGTCCGAAGCGCTCCAGTTCGCGCTTGATCTTGCGGGCGACCTCCTCCGCGATCCCCGCGTCGGGCGGGAAGGCGCCACGGAGCGTCGAGATGCCGGCACGGGCGCCCGATTCCTGACGCGGCCGCGTGGCACCATGATGCGGCGCGTGCGGGTCGGCGTCGGCCTCCATGTGCGTCTCGTGAAGCCACGGGTTCAGCAGCGCGTGATGCTTGGCGGCCGAGCCGAAGTCCCACACGATCGGATCGGTCTTGCGCGTGACGAGGCAGAAACGGATGAGCTTGTCCATCGCCCACGTTCCGATGTGGGTGGCCGAGGCGTAGCGGATGTTCGAGAAGTCGAACGCGAGCACCGCCCCCAGCGACGAGCGCTCCAGCTCCGCATGCAGACGTGCCAGCCGCTCGTCGCGGAGGCGCTCGAAGTTGACGCGGGCCTCCCAATCGACGCCCATCGTGCCGCGTGTGGCGATGCTCATGATCTCTTCCTTCGTCTGGTGATCTGTCGGGACGGCTCAGCTGATGCGCCAGCCGCGGTCCACGTTGAGGCTGTGGGCGGAGACGCCCCGGTTGAACAGGAGGAACTTCGTCGCATCCACGATGTCGGCCATCGTGGCCAGCGCGCCGCCCGGCGTGCGGCTCTCGTAGCCGCTGAGCACACCCTCGGGCTTTCCGGCCCAGAACGGGCTGTCGCCGATGATGCCGGGGTGGAGCGAGTTGACGCGGATGGGGGCGAGCTCCAGGGCGAGCGTGTTCATGAGACCGTCGACTCCGCCGTTGATGGTCGACACGGTCGTCGACCCGGGGTAGGGCGCGTCTTTCGCGCGGCCGCCGAAGAGCACGATGCCGGTCTCCACCGACGGCTCCAGCCGGTCGAGGAGGGCGTGGACGGTCTCGGTGTAGCCGATGAGCTTCAGCACGATGAGCCGGCGGGCCCGGGCGATGTCGTAGTCGCGGAGCGTGTTCGCGTCGCGCTCGATGGCCGACATCACGACGCCGTCGAGGCGCCCGACCCCGCGGAGCTGGTCGGCGATGCCCTCGGGCTCCGAGACGTCGAGCGCGATGCCGGTCGCGCCTTCGCCGATCCCGGCCGCCACCTCCTCGGCGGTCTCCCGGCTGCGGCTCGTGAGCACGACCCTGTCGCCGCCGGCGACGAGATCCTTCGCCAGTTCGAGGCCGATGCCGGATGAGCCTCCGGCGACGAGAATGGTGCGTCCGGTCACATTTCCTCCTTGAGACGTTCTTCCAGGTACTGCCAGTCGCGCACGAAGCGGTACGCGTGCCGCGGGGGCATCTGCGGCGACTGGGTCTCCAGCCACTGCACTTCCTCGCCGGTCGCTTCGAACGAGTGCACGCAGCCGACGGCCGCCCAGGCGATGTCGCCCTCCTTCAGGAGGAACTCCTCTCCGTCGAAGCTCGCGCGCACCTCCCCCTCGGTGATGAGGTAGGCCTCTTCGAGCGGGTGATCGTGGGGTCCGGCCTTGCCGTCGGGTGCGTAGCGCACCATGAACAGGGTTCCGAGGGTCGCGCCGAGGTCGGAGTCGACCATCATCTTCAGCGTGATGCCGCTGTAGACCAGCAGCGCCGTGCGCATGCTCGCAGAGACGGCGAGCAGTTCCTGCGACTGGCGGCCGGGGTTCATGTGCTCGTCGGTGATGTTGCCGAACGACCGGGTGCGCGGGTCGCGCGTGTCGACGGGGATCGGCTCGCGCTCAGGGATCTCGGGCACCGCGTAGGTGTCGGAGCCGTACCGCGCGCGTGCCGGCGGGGTGAACAGGTCGGCCCACGCGGCACCCTGGTCTCCCGACGAGCGCCACACGTGCGGCACGCCGATCGGGATGACGCCGTAGTCGCCGGCGACCAGGCGCACGGTCGCCTCGGGCGTGGCGAGGATGACCTCGCCCTCGAGGATGTGGAAGCTCTCCTCGAACGAATGCACGTGCGTGGCGGTGCGGCCTCCGGGGGCGAGGCGCGTGATGCCGAAGTCGGTGTGGGCCGCGCCGTCCTCCTCGCCGACACCCCGCCAGCGGGTCATCCCCACGGCGCCCGGTGCCAGCGGCCCCGGGTCTGCGTACTCGGCTTCCGCCGCACGTCGGACGACGAACCTCGCCATGCGCTCACTCCCTGACATCTCGGTTCCGGCCGCGCGTCGTCGCGGGCCGAGAGGACCCAGGATCATCCGCGATCCGTGTTCAGTCTCACTAAACCCTATGTAAACCGTCCGTGGCAGGACTTGTCAAGAACGACCCCCGCCGACACGAATCCATGAGGACGCTGAGAAGCTCTTCCGCTTCGCGGTCGGATGCGCCATGCTGTTCCCCACGAGCGTTTGACCCGACTGCACAAGCCTTCCCTGGATCGCTGAACATTCCTGGGGTGCTGAACAATCGCCCACCATCGGTCATCGTCGCGGCACCGCCGCCCGACGACGATCGGCGAACGCCCGGACGAGAACCGAAGAGACACCCGGCCCGGATGCCCGGACCGCAGCTGATCGAAGGAGATGAGCGATGACGGACTCACCCACCCCGCGCGAAGGACAGCCGATCCTGTTCACGAACGGGATCGTGCTCACCATGGACGACCGCCACACCGTGATCCCCCGAGGAGACGTGCTCGTCGTCGACGGGAAGATCGCCGAGGTCGGCGAGGCGGTGGAAGCACCCGACGACGCCTGCGTGATCGACGCCTCCGGCGGCATCCTCATGCCGGGCATGGTCGACACGCACCGGCACATGTGGCAGACCGCGATGCGCGCGTACGGCGCCGACTGGACGCTCACGCAGTACTTCGTCTGGTACTACCTGCAGCACGGCGCGAAATTCCGCCCCCAGGACTACGCAGCGGGCAACCTCATCTCCGCCCTCGACGCGATCGAGTCGGGCGTCACCACGAGCGTCGACTGGTCGCACGGCCTCCGCACCGTCGAGCACGGCGAAGCCGCCTACGAGGCGCTGGCCACCTCGCCCGGACGCTTCGTGTTCGCCTACGGCAACATCCACCAGTCGCCGTGGGAGTGGACCGCCGACCCCGCCGTGCAGCGCATCCTCACGGCGTCGCGCGACGACTCGCGCATGTTCGGCACGCAGATCGCCTTCGACGTGCCCAACCAGGACGACGAGTTCCCTGAGCTCGCCGCCTACCGTGTGGCACAGGACCTCGGCCTGCGCGTCACGACCCACGCCGGCGTCTGGGGCGCGACGAACGACTGGGGAATCCGCAACGCCTACGAGGCGGGCGTCATGCTCGAGGGATACACCTACGTGCACGCCGCGTCGCTGAGCGCCGACTCGTACCAGAAGATCGCCGCGACGGGTGGGAACGTGTCGCTGGCGACCGAGTCGGAGGACACCTGCGGACAGGGTTATCCGCCCATCCACCAGCTGCGCAAGTACGGCATCCCCACCTCGCTGTCGGTCGACACGAGCGTGTGGTTCAGCGCCGACCTCTTCTCCGCGATGCGCGCCACCGTCAACGCCGACCGCGCCCTCGAGCACTACCTCGCTCACCGGCTCGACCCGGCCGAGACCGTCACCCACGTCAAGCTCCGCGCGGAGGACGTCGTTCACATGGCCACCCGCGGCGGCGCCCAGGCGCTCGGCAAGGACGACCAGATCGGCTCGCTCGAGAAGGGCAAGCTCGGCGACGTGGTGCTGCTGAAGAACGACGACTCCCCCACCTGGGCGCCCCTCGTGAACCCGTGGGGCCAGGTCGTGTACCAGGCCCAGCGCGGAGACGTGCACACCGTGCTCGTCGGCGGCGAGGTCGTCAAGTGGAACGGCAAGGTCACGGCAGGCGACCTGGCGGGCGTGCGTGCCAAGCTCGACGACACCGTCTCCTACCTCGAGCGTGAGGTCGGAGACGACTGGATCGCGGGCCAGCACCCCGAGATCCCCGAGACCGAGGTTCTCTACAACCCGTACCAGTACAAGAAGTGATCCCGAGCGTCGAGTCGTCCGGCCGCGAGCCCGAGCCTGGCCGGACGACTCGATCGCTCACTGCGCGCGACGGCGACGACGCGCGCGTGCTCGTCTTCGGAGATCACTCCTGGGCAGCGCGCAGGGTCGAGACCTGGTAAAGCGCGACGGATGCGGCGATGCCCGCGTTCAGCGACTCGGCCGCCGAGGAGATCGGGATCGAGACGACCTGGTCGCACGTCTCGGTGACCAGGCGCGACAGGCCCTTGCCTTCGGAGCCGACGACGATCACGACGGGCCGGTCGGCGAGCTGCAGCGCCGGGAGCGAGACGTCGCCGTCACCGTCGAGCCCGAGCACGAAGACGCCCTGCTTCTTGAACTCCTTGAGCGTCGAGGTGAGGTTCGCCGCGATCGCGACGGGGATGCGGGCGGCCGCACCCGCGCTGGTCTTCCAGGCGGCGGAGTTGACGCTCGCCGAACGACGCTGCGGGAGGATGACGCCCTGTCCCCCGAACGCGGCCGTGGAACGGATGATGGCGCCGAGGTTGCGCGGGTCGGTCACGCCGTCGAGTGCGATCAGCAGCGGCAGGTCGCCGCGGTCGATGATCTCCTCGAGCATGTCCTGCGGGTGGGCGTACTCGTAGGGGCGCACCTTGATCGCGACGCCCTGGTGGACGCCGTCGAAGCCGGCCATGCGGTCGAGCTCGGGGCGCGTGACTTCCAGCACGGGGATGCCGCGCTGCGTCGCGATCGCGAGCATCTCCTTCACCCGGTCGTCCATCTCCACACGCTGGGCGATGTAGAACGCGGTCGCCGGGATGCGGGTGCGCAGCGCTTCGAGCACGGAGTTGCGGCCCGTGACGATCTCGGTGTCGTCGTCCTTCTTCGCACGGGCGCCGGTCGACCGCGACGCGCCGCCCGGCTTGCCCTTGCCTCCTGCGGCCGCATAGCGCTCCGCGGCGGCCTTCCGCTTGCCTGCGGGGTGCCAGGCGCGGTCTTCCGCCTTCGGGGTCGGGCCGCGGCCCTCGAGCGAACGGCGGTTCTTGCCGCCGGTGCCCTTCGAGGGGCCCTTCTTCTTTCCTTTGCCCGCGGAGGGGTTGCCAGGCTTAGCCATCGTTCAGACTCCAATACGTCCCGTCGGGACCGTCTTCGAGGGCGATGCCGGCCGCCGCGAGCGCGTCGCGGATGCGGTCGGCTGCCGCCCAGTCTTTGTTCGCGCGCGCGTGCGCACGCTGAGCGATCATGGTCTGCAGGAGCGCGTCGAGCGCGTCGGCCTCTGCGCCGCTGTCGACCCGCCACTGCGGGTCGGAGGGGTTGAGACCGAGGATCCCCGTCATCCGGCCGACCTGCACGGCCGCGGTCGCCGCCGCGGCGTGGTCGCCGTCGTCGAGGGCGGCGTTTCCCGCCCGCACGTGCTCGTGCACGACGGCGAGCGCCTGCGGCACGCCGAGGTCGTCGTCGAGGGCTTCGGCGAACGCCCCGGGAAGGTCTGCGGCGGTCAGCCGGTCGCCCTGGACGCGCGCCGCACGCTGCTGGAACGTGCGGATGCGGTCGAGTGCGGCCTCTGCCTCGTCGAACGACGACGGCGTGATGTCGAGGTTCGAACGATAGTGCGCCGACGCCAGGGCGTAGCGCACGACGAGCGGGTCGCGACCGCGCAGAACGTCGTCGGCGAGCAGGAAGTTGCCGAGCGACTTCGACATCTTCTGGTCGCCGACGGTGACCAGGCCGTTGTGCACCCAATAACGGGCGAACGCGTCACCTGCCGCGCTCGACTGCGCGAGCTCGTTCTCGTGATGGGGGAACCGCAGGTCGAGACCGCCGCCGTGGATGTCGAACTCGGCGCCCAGGTACCGGCGACTCATGGCGGAGCACTCGATGTGCCATCCGGGGCGGCCAGCCCCCCACGGCGAGTCCCAGACCGCCGATGCGGGCTCGTCGCCTTTGGCGCCCTTCCAGAGCGCGAAGTCGCGGGGGTCGCGCTTGCCGCGAGGATCGGCGTCGGCCGCCGACTCCATCGCATCGATCGACTGACGGGTCAGCTCGCCGTAGGCGGGCCACGAGCGCACGTCGAAGTAGACGTCGCCGGGCGCCGCATCCCCCGCCGCGTAGGCGTGCCCCGCCGCGATGAGACGCTCGATGAGCTCGATCATCTGCGGGATCGAGGCCGTGGCCCGGGGCTCGTAGGTGGGCGGACGGATGCCGACGGCGGCGTACGCGCGGGTGAACTCCTGCTCCATGCGGTAGGCCAGCGCCCACCACGGCTCGTCGTCCGTCGCGTTGACGAGCACCTTGTCGTCGATGTCGGTCACGTTGCGCACGAACGTGACGCGGCCGAAGCGGTGCTCCAGCCAGCGGCGCAGCACGTCGAAGGCGAGCGCGGCTCTCACGTGCCCGATGTGGGGGCCCGACTGCACCGTGGGGCCGCACACGTACATCGTGACGTTTCGAGGGTCGAGCGGCACGAAGTCGCGCAGGGCCTGTGCCTTGCTGTCGTAGAGCCGTACCGTCACCGCACCAGCCTACCCGTGCGACGCCGCCACGCCGGGGCAATCGCGTGAGCGAGAAACGACGCCGAAACGCGCGCGTGGCACAGTTCTCCCATGACACACAGTTCCCCCATGACACTCGACATCCGTGTCGACGACCTCTCGGGAGAAGCGACGCAGCGGCTCGTCCAGCCGCACCTGGCCGGTGTGCACGAGCTGAGCCCGCCGGAGAGCTGCCATGCTCTCGACCTCGGTGCCCTGCGGGGCGACGACGTCACGGTGTGGTCGGCGTGGGCCCTCGACGCCGACCCGGCCGTGCTCGTGGGGATCGGGGCCCTCAAGCGCCTCGACGACACCACCGCAGAACTGAAATCGATGAGAGTCGACGATCGCTTCCGCGGCACGGGCGCCGGACGCGCGATCCTGCGCCGCATCGTCGCGGAGGCTGTCGCGCGGGGCGTGCGCACCCTCTTCCTCGAGACGGGCACCGAGCCGGCCTTCGCCCCCGCCCGCGGCCTCTACCTCAGCGAGGGTTTCGTCGAATGCGGCCCGTTCGCCGACTACCGGAGCGATCCGCTGTCGGTGTTCCTGCGTCGCGATCTCGACTGAGGCGGCCGCGCCGCAGCGAGGCTCCCGTCTCAGCGAGTCTTCCGTCTCGGCGAGTCTTCCGTCTCGGCGGGGGTCCGTCTCAGCGACGGCTCCCTCTCAGAAGGGGTGGACGAGCGCGACCGCGAAGGCTGCGACGCCCTCGGCGGTCCCCGTGAACCCGAGGCCGTCGGTGGTCGTCGCCGAGACCGACACCGGGACGCCGCCGAGCGCCTCCGACAGCACCGCCTCCGCTTCCTGACGTCGCGCCGCGAAGCGGGGTCGCGCCGCCTGCACCTGCACCGAGACGTTGCCGATCGCGAACCCCGCTTCGGCGAGGATCGCCCGGGTGCGGGTGAGGAAGGCCGCGGCGTGGGCGCCTGCGTACTCGGGGTGAGCCGTTCCGAAATGGATGCCGATGTCGCCGAGTCCCGCCGCCGCCAGCAGCGCATCGACGATGGCGTGGGCCACCGCGTCGCCGTCGGAGTGGCCGTGAAGCCCCTGTTCGCCGGGCCATTCGAGGCCGGCGAGCCACAGGGTGCCCTCACCTCCGAAGGCGTGCACGTCGGTGCCGATGCCGACCCTCGGAAGCGCCGGCTGCGGGTGGAGCGAGCTGGTGGCGGCGGCGAGGGGCGCGGCGGCGGCGCGGGCGCGCTCGAGGTCGCCGGCGGTCGTGATCTTGAACGAGCGCTCATCGCCTTCGACGGTGAACACGGAGCCTCCGGCCGCCTGGACGAGCGCGGCGTCGTCGGTGTGGTCTGCGGCCGCGGATGCCAGCGCCGCTCGCAGCACGTCGAGGCGGAAGCCCTGCGGCGTCTGCGCGGCGGCCAGCACGGAGCGGTCGACGGCGGCCACGACGGCATCCCCATCGATCTGCTTGATCGTGTCGACGACGGGAAGCACGGGAAGCACGGCATCGCGGCCGCTCTCGAGCGCGGAGATCACCCGCTCGAAGACGGCGGGCGGAGTGAGGGCGCGTGCTGCATCGTGGACGAGCACGAACTCGATGTCGGGCCACAGGGCGGCCAGGCCGGCGGCGACGGACTGCTGACGCGTCGCCCCGCCGGTCACGACGGAGGCGAGGTCTCGCCGGTCGCCCGCCGCTTCCTCGATCTCGGTGAGCGCATCACCCGCACGCGCCTCGGGCGCGACCACCACCACTTGGGCGGGGGGCGCCGCGAACACCCCGTTGAGGGCGTGACGCAACACGGAGTGCTCGTCGATGCCGACGAATGCCTTGGGTGCGCCGGCACCCAGTCGCGTGCCCGATCCGGCGGCGACGACGATGATCGCGGTGCGAGGACGGGGAAGCGGCGTGGCGGTCATGCCACGAGACTACCGAGCGAGCGGTGTCAGCTGGCGAGGACCTCGTCGAGGACGCCGGAGGCCTTCTCCTCCTCGGTCTTGAGCGCGAGGGCGATCTCGGACACGAGGATCTGACGGGCCTTGGCCAGCATGCGCTTCTCGCCGGCGGACAGACCGCGGTCCTGGTCGCGACGCCACAGGTCGCGCACGACCTCGCTCACCTTGATGACATCGCCCGAAGCGAGCTTCTCGAGGTTCGCCTTGTACCGGCGCGACCAGTTGGTGGGCTCCTCGGTGAAGGGCGCGCGGAGCACGTCGAAGACGCGCTCGAGCCCGTCTTTACCGATCACGTCGCGAACACCGACCAGATCGACGTTCTCCGCCGGGACCTCGATGATGAGGTCTCCCTGCGTGACGTTGAGCTTCAGGTACTTCTTGGTCTCGCCCTTGATGATCCGGTCTTTGACCTCGATGATCGTCGCGGCGCCGTGATGCGGATAGACGACCGTCTCGCCAACCTCAAAAAGCATGCAGTTATGTCCTTTCGGCAACCTCCATGATACCACAGGCGTCATAGGGTAAGGTTCGCCGCCTGGCACCCTACGACGGTGCGCGCCCGCGCCCGTCCGCGCGCGCGAGGGGGCGTTCAGGCGGGTGGCCTGCGGAGACTAGACTGGCACCGAGAGAACTGCTCGATTCCGCTGGAGGAACCGTGATCCTGACACGCCGCACCCGCACCCCTCGCCTCGTCGCAACCGTGGCGGTGGGCATCGCCGTCGCACTGGGTGCGACCGGCTGCAGCATCATGGCACCCCAGGCGACGACGATCCCCTACTCCCCGTCCGACGGCGTGAACATCCCCGACTCCGGCCCCCTGATGGTGCGCAACGCCATCATCATCGCCAACGAAGACGGCACCGTCGGCAACTTCCTGGCCGCCATCGTCAACGACACCGACAGCGACGAGATCCTCACCCTCGGCCTCGGCGGCCGCACGGCCACGGTCGCCGTGCCCGCCAACACGGTGGCGAGCCTCGGCGTCGACGCCGACCCCCTGCTCATCGACGCTCTCGATGCGATGCCGGGCTCCGACGTTCCCATGGTCTTCCAGTCGGGCGACGGCGAAGGCGTCGAGTTCGCCGTTCCGGTGCTCGACGGCGGGCTCCCGCAGTACGCGCCGTTCGTCCCGGTCGCCGTTCCCCAGCCCTGATCCGCGCCCGTCGCGAACACGTCACACGGAAGGCCGGAGCCCCCACGAGGCTCCGGCCTTCCGTGTGAGCAGGCTCAGCCTTCGAAGCGGTACCCGAGCCCGCGGACGGTAAGGAGCATCGACGGCTCGCTCGGGTTCTCCTCGATGCGGGAGCGGATGCGCTTGATGTGCACGTCGAGCGTCTTCGTGTCGCCGAAGTAGTCGCTCCCCCACACGCGATCGATGAGCTGGCCGCGGGTGAGCACGCGGCCCGAGTTGCGCATGAGCACTTCGAGCAGCTCGAATTCCTTCAACGGCATGGAGATCTCCCGACCGTCGACGGCGACCGTGTGCCGGTCGATGTCGATGCGCACCCGGCCGCCTTCTACGATGCGGTCGTCGACGTCGAGGTCGAGCGCCTCCGAGCGGCGCAGCACCGCGCGCATGCGGGCAAGCAACTCCCGCGACGAGTACGGCTTCGTGATGTAGTCGTCGGCCCCGAGCTCCAACCCGACGACGATATCCACCTCGGAGTCCTTGGCCGTGAGCATGATGATCGGCACGCGCGACGTGGTGCGGATCATCCGGCAGACCTCCGTTCCCGGCATCCCGGGCAGCATGAGGTCGAGCAGCACGATGTCGGCGCCGTGTGCGGCGAAGAGCTCCAGGGCCGTGGGGCCGTCTTCGGCGATCTCGACCTCGAAGCCCTCCCTGCGCAGGAGGTAGGCCAGCGGGTCGGCGAGGTCGGGCTCGTCTTCGACGATCAGCACGCGGGTCATCGTTTCTCTCCCTTCGCCCGTGCGATGTCACGGGCGACTGTCTCGTGGGCGGCGGGTGCCGGGGCGGCCGCCTTGGGGGCGGCGGGCTTCTGGGCGGCGGGCTTCTCGGCCACCTGCTTCTTGGCCGCGGGCTGCTTGGCGGCGGGTGTCTCAGAGGCGGGGGCTTTCGGCTTCACCGCAGCGGCATCCGCCCCGTTCTTCGGCGTCTTCGAGCCGGTCTTCGCGCCCTGCTTCCGGGCCGGCGACGCGGCGGCGCGTTTCGCGGTCGCCTTCTCCTCGGAGGCACGCGCCTTCGCCTTCTTCTTGGCTGCTTTCTTCTTCTTCGAGCCCGCGGCGAGATCGGGGGCCTCGACGGCGGGCAGACGCACCGTGAACGTCGACCCCTCGCCGGGGCGCGACCACACCTCGACCGCGCCGCCGTGCCGCTGCACCGCATGCTTCACGATCGAGAGTCCGAGGCCGGTGCCGCCGGTGCGACGCGAGCGCGCCTGGTCGGCACGGTAGAAGCGCTCGAACACCCGCGTCTGGTCGGACTCGTGGATGCCGATGCCGCGGTCGGTGACGGCGATCTCCACGACGTCGTCGACGAGCTTCACGCCGACCCCCACCTGCGAGCCCGGCGGCGAGTAGGCGACCGCGTTGGCGACGAGGTTCGCGATCGCCTCGGTGAGAACCTGCACGTCTCCGTGGACGTACGCGCCTCGATCGCCGCCGCGCACGATCTCGATCTGCGCAGCCTCGGCCCCCACGACCTGGGTCTCGACCGCGGCGGCGATCACCTCATCGACGGAGACGTCGCGAAGACTGGAGGGGTCGTCGGCGGCCTGGAGGCGCGACAGGTTCATGATGCGCCCGGTGAGCTGGCCGAGCCGGCCCGCCTCGGCCGTCATGCGGCGGGCGAAGTGGCGCACCTGCTGCGGGTCGTCGGCAGCCGACTCGATGGCCTCCGCGAGCAGCGTGATCGCGCCCACGGGCGTCTTCAGCTCGTGACTCGTATTGGCGACGAAGTCGCGCCGCATCTCCTCCACGCGCTCGCGCTCGGTGATGTCGCGGATGACCAGGAGCGTGAGTCTCGGGGCGATGGAGCTCGCCCGCGCCGCCACCGACCGCAATTCCACGCCCCGCCGCAGCTGCAGGGTCTGCGCCTCGGGACGCTCGGTGGTGCGTGCGGATTTCACGAGCGCCCGCAGCTCCTCGCCGGGAAGCGTGCGGCCCTCGGCCATGCCGAACAGCTCCGCAGGGGCGGATGCCGCGACCACCGTGAGCGATGCGTCGACGACGACCGCCACCTCGTCCATGCCCTGCAGCACCGCGCGGGTGCCGTCCGGCAGCGTCGTGGAGGTGCTCGCCCTGCCGACCACCCGCGCCCGCATGGCGACCATCACCAGGGCGGTGAACGCGGCGCCGATCACCGCGCCGACGCCCAGCGTCAGGAACGCCAGCTGCAACGAGTCCATGCGTCCAGCGTAGAGTCGCAGAGGCGACGCACATGCCGTGAACGCCACGTGAACGGCGCAAACACGCACTGTTCATCGCACCGGCACCATCCGTTCACCTTGTGGGGGGATGATCGCCGCGTCGCCCGTTCGGCATCCTGCCGCGCCCGCGAAGAGAGAGGTACCGCAATGCGCGAAGTGTTCCACCAGTCGCTCGAAGACGTCCAGGCGCGTCTGGTCGAGATCGGCGACCTCGTGACCGTCGCCATCGACAAGGCGACCCGTGCGTTCGGCACGAGCGACGTTGCCCTCGCAGAAGAGGTCATCGACGCCGACCAGGTGATCGACGACAAGGCCATCGAGCTCGATGAGCTCGCGATCGAGATCCTCGCCCGCCAGCAGCCCGTCGCCCGCGACCTCCGCATCGTCGTGGCCGCTCTGCGCGTGAGTGCGTCGCTCGAGCGCATGGGAGACATCGCCGAGCACATCGCCCAGCTCACCCGCATGCGCTTCCCCGAGCGCGCGATCCCCAAGGGACTGAAGAGCACGTTCATCAAGATGGGCGAGCTCGACGTGGAGGTGGCACGCACCCTGACCGAGGTGCTGCGCACCGAAGACCTCTCGCTCGTGGAGAAGCTCCGCTCGCTGGAAGAGGACCTCGACGACCTGCACCTCGCGATCTTCGAGAAGGTGCTCGGCGAGACCTGGAAGGGCCACGCGGCCGCCACCGTCGATGCGACGCTCGCCAGCCGCTACCACGAGCGGTTCGCCGACCACGCCGTCTCCGTCGCGAAGAAGGTCGCGTACCTCGCCACGGGCGACTGGACGCCGGCCACCGACACGATCGCCATCGTCACCGCGGGCGACTGACGCGTCAGCGCACGCGCAGAGAGGGGGATGCCGGACCGGCATCCCCCTCTCGCGTACAGCCTGCTTCTCGCCCTGGGTTGCTTCTTGCCCTGGACTACTTCTTTCCCTGGGCGGCGACGGCGGCGGCGCCGGCGGCAGCGGCCTCGGGGTCGAGGTACTCGGCGGGCTCCAGCGGCATGAAGTCTTCACCCAGCTTGTACACGAGCGGGATGCCGGTGGGGATGTTCAGCTCTGCGATGTCGGCGTCGCTGATGCCGTCGAGGTGCTTCACGAGGCCGCGCAGCGAGTTGCCGTGCGCCGTGACGAGCACGGTCTTGCCTGCCTGGAGGTCGGGGATGATCGCGCTCTCCCAATAGGGCAGCATGCGGTCGATGACGATCTTCAGCGACTCCGTGCGGGGCACCTCGCCGTCGATGCCCTCATAACGGGGGTCGCCGATCTGGCTGTACGGGTCGTCGTCGGCGATCTCGGGCGGCGGCACGTCGAACGAGCGACGCCACAGCATGAACTGCTCGTTGCCGAACTCCTCGAGGGTCTCGGCCTTGTCCTTGCCCTGCAGGGCGCCGTAGTGACGCTCGTTGAGACGCCACGAGCGGTGCACCGGGATCCACAGGCGGTCTGCGGCATCGAGCGCGATGTTCGCGGTCTGGATCGCACGCGAGAGCACGGAGGTGTGGAGCACGTCAGGCAGGAAGCCCTTCTCCCGCATGAGCTCACCGCCGCGCTGCGCCTCGGCCTTGCCCTGGTCGGTGAGGCGGACATCCACCCACCCGGTGAACTGGTTGGTCTTGTTCCACTCGCTCTGCCCGTGGCGGAGGAGGATCAGCGTGTACGGCGCAGTCATGCCGTCAGTCTATCGAGCCGGCGCCTGAGATCATGGGGGGTATGACGCCGGAGAACGTGCCCGGCAGAGTGGTCGGCCAGATCACCCGCGGCACCACCAACACCAACCGGCTCCGCAGGGTCGATCGGTGGATCGCGCGGCATCCGGTGCTGCGGCGCACCGCCGATCCGCTGGTCGTCGACCTCGGCTACGGCGCGAGCGGCGTGACGGCGTTCGAGCTGGAGGCCCGGCTGCGACGCGCGCGCCCCGACGTCGAGGTGCGGGGACTGGAGATCGACCCGGCCCGTGTCGAGCGCGCCGATCAGCAGCTCGCGCTCGTGCGGGCAGGTCGGGGCGTCTTCTCCCCCGACGCTCGGGTGTCGTTCGGTCGCGGCGGGTTCGAGGTGCCGGTGCCCGGCGGCCGCTCCCCCGCGATCATCCGGGCGTTCAACGTGCTGCGCCAGTACGACGAGGCAGACGTCGCGGGGGCGTGGGAGCGCATGTGCCGACGACTGCAGCCCGGGGGCATCCTCGTGGAGGGGACCTGTGACGAGATCGGACGCGTCTGCACGTGGATCGAGGTCGGCGACGACGCCGTGCCCCGAAGCCTCACGATCTCGCTGCGCCTCGCGGGTCTCGACAGCCCCGTCGTGGCAGCCGAGCGGCTGCCCAAGGCCCTCATCCACCGCAACGTCGCGGGCGAGCCCGTGCACGCCTTCCTCGCGGCGCTCGAGACGGAATGGGTGCGCGCAGTGGCCGCGTCGAGCTTCGGCGCCGAGCAGCGGTGGAGGGCCGCGCTCACCGCGATGAGCGCCGCCGACTGGCCGCTGCTCGGCCGTTCGCGCTGGCGGCTGGGCGAGGTCACCGTCCCCTGGTCGGCGGTCGCCCCCGCGGTCTGACGCGTCTCAGCGTCGACGACCGAGCCGCGGAAGCCGCGGGATGGATGCCGTGCGCCCGGCATCCGGCGGCACGATCTGCTCCTGAGCCGCAGCGACCCAGCCGCCGTCGGCGGCGACGGTGAGGTCTGCGTGGAGCGGCGCGGTGCGCTTGACGAGCGCGAGCGCGATCGGGCCCTCCTCGTAGTGGCGGGCGACGGAGGTCACCGCACCGACCACGTCGTCTCCGGCGCGCACCTCCGCCCCGGGCTCGGGGAGCACGGCGTCGCTGCCGTCGAGCTGAAGCGCGACGAGGCGGCGGGGCGGGTGTCCGAGATTGTGCACCTTGGCGACCGTCTCCTGTCCGCGGTAGCAGCCCTTCGACAGGTGCACGGCGGTGCGGAGCCAGTCGACCTCGTGCGGGAGGGTACGTCCGTCGGCTTCGGCGCTGACCCGCGGGCGCCAGGCGGCGACACGGAGCGCATCGGCGGCGAGGGTGCCGGCGAGCGTCTGGTCGCCGCGGGCTGCCCGAGCGGCCAGAGAGGTCAGGCCGGCCGCGGAGATGATCGCCTCCGCCCAGTCGCGCGAGCCGCCGGGATGCGGCTCGACGGGCGAGTAGCCCCAGCCGCCGGCGCTCACCGACGGCCACGGATCCTTCCACACGGCCGCGACGTCGATGTCGTCTGGCCCCTCCACCGCGGCGAGGGCGGCGGCGGTGCCGCCCACGACGCCGTACTCGTCGGAGAGGTCGCGGGGGTCGACACGCAGGCGGAACCGCATGCGCTGCAACCAGGTGAGCAGCCCCTCGGCATCCGCCCGGTCGACGATGAGCCACGTGCGAGACCCGTCGTCGACGACGGCCGCGGCGTGCTCGACGTGCCCCTGGGGGTCGAGCACCAGCAGCTCCGAGCTCTGTCCGGGCCGGAGCGCAGCCACCGCCTGCGAGGTGAGCGAATCGAGCCAGGTCAGGCGATCGTCGCCGTCGACGGCGAGCACGGCCCGGTCGCCGAGGGGCGCGACGGCCTCGCCGCGCTCGAGATCCCGCTGCTCGCGCAACGGACTGCCCACGTGCAGCAGGACGTCGCCGTCGAAGACGGCTGCGGGAACGGCGGAGAACGCCGAGGCGGAGGAGAGCGGAGTGGTCATGGGTGGGATCGATCGTGCGTCAGTCGGCGCGGGCGAGGCGTGCGGAGGCGTGGGATGCCAACGCGCCGCCGAGCGCTGCGATGTCCCACGCCCACAGCAGATGGCCGTCGACGAGGCCATACATGCGGGTGGCGGCGGCGTAGGTCTTGGCGGTCGCCGGCCGGACGACCGCATCGGTTCCGAGGTCGATGCGCGGACCCTGCACCTGGCCGACGTAGAGCTCGCTCACGCCGTCGGAGCGGACGATGGCGACCTCGAGGTCGAACCCGCCGTCGGCGTTGCGCAGCGCCTCGACGTCATCGACGGTGCGCGGCGACTGCCGGGGATCGGGTGCGGGCAGGAGGGCGGGCCCTGCATCGGCGTCGGTGGCGGGCCGCGCGAGGCGCCAATAGCCCTGCTCGGCCAGCAGCGACGAGCGGGTGCCGTCATCTCCGACGAACCAGGCGCTCGCGGCGTAGTTCACATAGTCGCCGCCGTCGTGGCTGAAGCTCACGCGGTGCACGAACTCGCCCGAGAAATGCCGGTCGGCGCTCTCGTAGTCGATGACGCCGGACCCCTCCCACACGCCGAGCAGCCACGACAGCGGAACGATGTCCGCCGGCAGATCGGTGGGGAGCTCGATCACGAGGTCAGCGCTGGCCGCGGTAGAGGTTCTTGACGACGACGGCCGACACGAACACGATCGCCAGCGAAGCGAGTCCGAGAAGCCCCACGAAGAACAGTTCGAGTGCGAAGAGGTCCATACGCCAACTCTACGCCGAGAACAGCGTCGCCAGGCCCAGGCCGACCCCGATGCATCCCATCACCAGCAGCGCGCCCAGCACGCTCAGCGCCATCCGCTGGATGAACCCCTGCGAACGCCCCGACCACAGGTGCACCGCGAAGGCGATCGGGATGATGAGCCCCATCCCGACGCCCATCCACGCCGCGCGCCACTCCGACGGCGCGAGGATGCCGACGGCGATCGCGATGACGGCGGCGAGCGCCCACACTCCGATGACGCCCGCCATCGATCGGCGAGGGCTCGTCTCCGGGATGCTCACCCTCCTATTGTGGCGCACGGAGACCCGCTGTGCGACGCCCTAGTATGGGCCTGTGACCGGTTTCCCGACCGGGAGGGACTCTTTGGCTCAGCTGCTCGTTCTGACCTCCGCACCAGGTGGCGGAGCGGTCGTGCCCGCCCTGGAGCTGCTCAGCCACCGCGTGCGCCAGATCCCCGCAGAACCGGCTCAGCTCGTCAACGCGCCGAGCGCGGACGTCATCTTCGTCGACGCCCGCACCGACCTCGTCGGCGCCAAGTCGCTGTGCAAGATCCTCAACACGACGGGGCTCGACGCGCCGCTCGTGCTCGTGGTCACCGAGGGCGGCCTGACCGCCGTCTCGACCGACTGGGGCATCGACGACGTGATCCTGGTGGGCGCCGGCCCCGCCGAGGTCGACGCCCGCATCCGCCTCGCGATCGGACGCATGACGAAGGATCCCGTCTCCACGCGCATCCAGACCTCCGGTATCACGATCGACGAGTCGTCGTACTCCGCGAAGGTCAACGGCAAGCCGCTCGATCTCACGTACAAGGAGTTCCAGCTGCTGCACTTCTTCGCCACGCACCCGTCACGGGTGTTCACGCGCGAGCAGCTGCTCAGCGAGGTGTGGGGTTACGACTACTTCGGCGGCACCCGCACGGTCGACGTGCACGTGCGTCGCCTGCGCGCGAAGCTCGGCGACATGGAGCAGCTCATCGGCACGGTGCGCAACGTCGGCTACCGCTTCAACGTGTACGAGGACGACCAGCTCCCGCTGTCGGCCGACTCGCCGTCCTGACCTCGGAGCACGCCCTGCGACCTCGGTGCGACGACGGCATCCCCGTCGCATTTCGTTCACTCTGCGGCTCCCCCGCCCTGCAATGATGAAGAGATGATCGACTCCGAAGTGCTCGACTCCGGGCTGGGCGACGCCGACGACGACTTCGACGCCGCCGTAGAGGTCTACGACTCGCAGCTCCCCGACCACCGGTACCTCGACCGCGAGCTCAGCTGGCTCGCCTTCAACCAGCGCGTGCTGGAGCTGGCGGAAGACCCGTCGCTGCCCGTGCTGGAACGCGCGAACTTCCTCGCGATCTTCGCGAGCAACCTCGACGAGTTCTTCATGGTGCGGGTGGCGGGTCTCAAGCGCCGCATCATGACGGGTCTGGCCGTGCCGACGAACGTCGGACGGTCGCCGCAGGACGTCTTGGCCGACATCTCGGCAGAGGCCCACGCACTGCAGCTGCGGCACGCCGCCGCCTGGAAGTCGATGGTCAAGCCCGCCCTCGCCGAGGCGGGCATCTCGGTGGTCGCCTGGGGCGACCTGAGCGAGCAGGAGCGCCGCGACCTCTACGAGTACTTCCAGGCGCAGGTGTTCCCCGTGCTCATGCCGCTCGCCGTCGACCCCGCCCATCCGTTCCCGTACATCTCGGGCCTGTCGCTGAACCTGGCCATCCGCATCCGCAACGCCCGCACCGGCCGCCAGGAGTTCGCACGCCTCAAGGTGCCGCCGATGCTCCCCCGGTTCGTGCCGCTCCCCCGCACCGATGAGGGCGACCGCTACCTTCCGCTGGAAGAGCTCATCTCCAACAACCTCGGCGACCTGTTCCCCGGCATGGAGGTGCTCTCCCACCACGCGTTCCGCCTCACGCGCAACGAAGACGTCGTCATCGAGGAGGACGAGACCGAGAACCTCATCCAGGCCCTTGAAGCGGAGCTCCTCCGCCGCCGGTTCGGTCCTCCCATCCGCCTGGAGGTCACGGAGGACATGGATGACGTGACCCTCGACCTCCTCATCAACGAGCTCGACATCACCCAGCAGGAGGTCTATCGGCTGCCGGGCGCGCTCGACCTGCGCGGCCTGTTCGCCCTCGGCCGCATCGACCGGCCGGAATTGCACTTCCCGCCTCACGTGCCGACGACCGCGACCGCTTTCCAGCCCGCCGAGCAGAACGGCCGCGCCGACATCTTCGCCGCCATCCGCAAGGGCGACGTGCTCGTGCATCACCCGTACGAGTCGTTCAACACGAGCGTCGTCGCCTTCCTCGAGCAGGCGGCCCGCGACCCGCACGTACTCGCCATCAAGCAGACGCTGTACCGCACGTCGGGCGACAGTCCCATCGTGGAGGCGCTCATCGACGCGGCCGAGAACGGCAAGCAGGTGCTGGCGCTGGTCGAGGTGAAGGCGCGCTTCGACGAGGCCGCCAACATCGTGTGGGCGCGCAAGCTCGAGAAGGCCGGCGTGCACGTCGTCTACGGGCTCGTGGGGCTCAAGACGCACTGCAAGCTGCTCCATGTCATCCGTGAGGAAGACGGGATGCTGCGCAGCTACAGCCACATCGGGACGGGCAACTACAACCCCAAGACGAGTCGCCTCTACGAGGACTTCGGGCTCTTCACCGCCGACGAGCAGGTGGGGCGTGACCTCACGCGCCTGTTCAACGAGTTGTCGGGTTACGCGATCGAGAAGAAGTTCAAGCGTCTGCTCGTCGCCCCGCTGCACCTGCGAAAGGGCCTCCTCCGTCACATCGACAAGGAGCGCCGCAACGCGCTCGACGGCAAGCCGGCCCACATCCGCATCAAGGTGAACTCGATGGTCGACGAGCAGATCATCGACGCCCTGTACCGCGCGAGCCAGGCGGGGGTGCGGGTCGACGTGTGGGTGCGCGGCATCTGCTCGCTGCGCACCGACCTCGACGGGGTGAGCGACAACATCACCGTGCGCTCGATTCTCGGGCGCTACCTGGAGCATTCGCGCATCTTCGCCTTCGCGAACGACGGCGACCCGCAGGTGTACATCGGCAGCGCCGACATGATGCACCGAAACCTCGACCGTCGTGTCGAGGCGCTCGTGCGGGTCACGGCCCCCGCCCACATCAAGGAGCTGGTCACCCTCTTCGACGTCGCGATGTCCGACACCACCAGTTCGTGGCATCTCGGCCCCGCGGGGGTGTGGACCCGGCACAGCGTCGGCGAAGATGGAAAGCCTCTGACCGACCTGCAGGAGAAGACCATGAGCCAGATCCAGCGGCGCCGACGCGCGCGTGCGGTGCGATGACCGATACCGCTGTCTACGCGGCAGGAGGCGTCGTGTGGCGCCTCGTCGACGGCAAGCTCAAGGTGCTCGTGATCCATCGCACCGCGTATGCCGACGTCACCCTCCCCAAGGGCAAGGTCGACCCCGGCGAGACGCTCGCCGAGACCGCGGCGCGCGAGATCTTCGAGGAGACCGGCATCCGGGTGAGCCTCGGCATCCCGGTGGGCGTCTCGCGGTACCGGATGCCGAACAAGCGCCAGAAGATCGTGCACTACTGGGCGGCGGAAGCCACCGACGAAGCGATCCGCGCCTCCGCGTTCGTTCCCAACAAGGAGATCGCGGCGCTGGAGTGGGTCGGCCCCAAACGCGCCCTCAAGCACCTCAGCTACCCGGTCGACATCGAGATCCTCGAGAACTTCCTGAAGTTCGTCGATGACGGCATCCTCTCGACGTTCCCCGTCGTCGTCCTCCGCCACGCCAAGGCGGTGTCCCGAGAGGACTGGGAGGGTCCGGATGCCGCCCGCCCGCTCACCGCGAAGGGCGCGAAGCAGGCCGCAGCCGTCGTCGGGCCGCTCAAGGCCTTCGGGGTGCGCAAGATCATCTCCAGCGACGCCGTGCGGTGCGTGACGACCGTCACGCCGCTCGCCGCAGCGCTCGGTCGCGAGATCGACCGCACGCACCTGATCAGCCAGGACGCCTGGGAGGAGGGCTCCTCCGACGCCCGCAGCGTCATCGGCAAGCGCGTGCGTTCGCGCAAGCCCGCCGTGCTGTGCAGCCACGGACCGCTGCTCCCCGACATCCTGGGCGAACTGGCCCTCGCCACCGGGACACTCCGCGGCTCGTACCTCGGCAGCGCCTCGTCGTTGGAGGTGGGCGCCTTCTCGGTCGTTCACCTGTCGGCAACCAACCCGGGTTCCGGGATCGTCGCGATCGAGTCGCACGAGCCGAAACCCTGACCGTGAGGGCACCGGCGTCGCCGTCTGCCCCGCATCCGTTCACCTTCCGTTCACTGTGTGAGTGCACTCTCTTAAGAGTCGGTGTCTACCGTCTCGGACGAGCCCCGCACCGGGCTCGAACCCGACATGTGAAGGAATCACAGTGAAGCTCAACCGCATCGCCCAGCTGGGCGCGATCACCGCCATCGCCGCCCTCTCGCTCACGGCTTGTGCCGCGAACGAGCCGGCCGGCAACGGATCGACGACCGACCCGAGCGCATCGGCGTCGTCGCTGACCGGCACGCTCAACGCGACCGGCGCGTCGTCGCAGGATGCCGCGCAGCAGGCATGGGTCGCCGCGTTCCAGACCGCGAACAACGGCGTCACCGTCAACTACCAGGCGACCGGCTCGGGCGTCGGCCGCGACAACTTCCTCTCGGGCGGCCAGTCGTTCATCGGCTCCGACCGTGCCTTCAACGCCGAGGAGATCGCCGCCGGCGGTTTCGGCTCGTGCGCCAGCGACGCCATCGTCGAGGTGCCCGTGTACATCTCCCCCGTCGCCATCATCTTCAACCTCGACGGGGTCGACTCGCTGAACCTCGACGCGGCCACGGTCGCGAAGATCTTCAACGGCGACATCACCAACTGGAACGACCCGACCATCGCCGCCGACAACCCCGACGTCACCCTCCCCGACCTGGCCATCTCGCCGGTGCACCGCTCCGACCCCTCGGGCACGAGCGAGATCTTCACCGGCTACCTCGCCGCCGTCGCCCCCGAGGCCTGGCCGCACGAGGAGTCCGACGAGTGGCCGCTGTCCTCCGGTGAGGCCGCGCAGGGCACCTCGGGCGTCGTCGCCGCCGTCAACAGCGGCTCGGGCACGATCGGCTACGCCGACGCGTCGCAGGCCGGCAACCTCGGCACCGTCGCGGTCAAGGTCGGCGACGAGTTCGTGCCGTACTCGTCGGAGGCCGCCGCCGCGCTCGTCGACGCGTCGCCGCTGGCCGAGGGCCGCAGCGCGGGCGACCTCGTCTTCGAGGTCGACCCCGCCGCCGCCCCCGCCGGCTCCTACCCCATCGCACTGGTGAGCTACCTCATCGCGTGCGAGGAGTACGACGACGCCAACACCGCCGAGCTCGTGCGCGCGTACTTCGAGTACGTGACGAGCGCCGACGGCCAGCAGGTCGCCGCGGATGCCGCAGGCTCCGCCCCGCTGTCCGACTCGCTCCGCGAGAAGATCAGCGCTGCGATCGCCCTCATCGGCGGCTGATCGCATCCCACCGGCGATGCCCCGGCCCGCACGGGTCGGGGCATCGCCCCGGAACCGCCGGAGCGACAGCCCCGGAAAGACCACCCGAGGTCGAGGAGAAGATGACCACCGAAACCGCCCCGGCGACCACCGCCGTGCCGCCGACTGAGAACGCGCCCGAGCGCGGGTCCGGTCGGCGTTCCCGTCGAGCCGACACCGCCCGCCCTGCGGGCAAGCGACGGCTCGGCGATCTCGTGTTCTCCGGCACCGCGCTCGGCGCCGGCATCCTGATCCTCGTCATCCTCGTGGCGGTCACCGTCTTCCTGGTCGTGCAGTCGCTGCCGGCGCTCACGGAAGATCCGGCCGACAACCCGATCCTCAAGGGCGAGAGCTTCCTCCAGTACGTGGGGCCGCTCGTGTTCGGCACGATCTGGGCGGCTCTGCTCGCCCTGGTGATCGCCGCGCCGCTGAGCATCGGCATCGCCTTGTTCATCTCGCACTACGCGCCGCGGCGTCTCGCGGCCCTCCTCGGCTACATCATCGACCTGCTGGCCGCGATCCCCTCGGTCGTGTTCGGCCTGTGGGGCGCCCTCACCTTCGCCGGCTTCCTGCAGCCCTTCTACGTGTGGCTCAATCAGAACGCCGGCTGGTTCCCCCTCTTCAGCGGCACCGTGTCTGCCACGGGCCGCACGATCCTCACCGCCGCCCTCGTGCTCGCCGTCATGATCCTGCCGATCATGACCGCCATCTGCCGTGAGGTGTTCCTGCAGACGCCGAAGCTCCACGAGGAGGCGGCGCTGGCGCTCGGGTCGACCCGGTGGGAGATGATCCGCATGGCCGTCTTCCCCTTCGCCCGTGGGGGCATGGTCTCGGCGGCGATGCTGGCCCTCGGCCGGGCGCTCGGCGAGACGATGGCCGTCACGATGGTGCTGTCGGCATCCGGGGTCGTCACCTTCCAGGTGCTCACCTCCACGAACCCGACGCCCATCCCCGCCAACATCGCCCTGAAGTTCGGGGAAGCCCACGGCACCGGCGTGAACGCGCTCATCGCGACGGGCCTCATCCTGTTCATCGTCACCTTCGCCGTCAACGCGTTCGCGCGGTGGATCGTCAGCCGCCGCGCCGAGTTCTCTGGAGCCAACTGATGGCCGCTGTCGTCGCCCCTCCCCGCCTGACCTCGTCGGCGGCGTCGAACTCGCTCACCGCCGGCCAGCTCCCGAAGTGGATGCCGTGGGCGCTGCTGGTGGTCGCATTGCTGCTGTCGGGAGCGGTCTTCACGATCCTGAACTTCGGCGGCGAGGTGCGCGACTTCAACATCGCCGGCACCGTCTTCTTCGGCTTCGTCGTGTTCGCCGTCGCCCTGGTCGTGCTGTCGAGCGTCGTCGAGAGCCGGCGCCGGGCCGGCGACCGGCTTGCGACGGTGCTCGTGAGCTTCGCGTTCCTCCTCGCGCTGATCCCGCTGGTGTCGCTCCTGTACACGGTCGTCGTCGACGGCATCACCCGCTTCGACCCGACGTTCTTCTCCTGGACGATGCGCAACGTCGTCGGCGAGGGCGGCGGGGCCGTCCACGCCATCTGGGGCACGCTCCTCATCACACTCGCCGCGACCGTCATCTCGGTGCCGATCGGCCTGCTCACCTCGATCTACCTCGTCGAGTACGGCCGCGGGCGCCTCGCGCGCTCGATCACGTTCTTCGTCGACGTGATGACCGGCATCCCCTCGATCGTGGCGGGTCTGTTCATCGTCGCGCTGTTCACGCTGCTGATCGGTCCCGGTCGCTATATGGGCATCATGGGCGCGCTCGCGCTGACGGTGCTCATGATCCCCGTGGTCGTCCGCTCCAGCGAGGAGATGCTCCGGCTCGTTCCGAACGAGCTGCGGGAGGCGTCGTACGCGCTCGGCGTGCCCAAGTGGCTGACGATCGCGAAGGTCGTGCTCCCCACCGCGATCGCGGGCATCACGACCGGCATCATGCTGTCGATCTCGCGTGTGATCGGTGAGACGGCCCCCCTGCTGCTGACGGCGGGCTTCACCACCTCGCTGAACCTCGACCTCACCAACCAGCCGATGATGACCCTCCCCGTCTTCGTCTACTCCCAGTTCCAGAACCCCGGCACGAACATCGACGCCGCCCTCGGCCGCGCGTGGGCGGGCGCCCTGACGCTCATCCTGATCGTCATGCTGCTGAACCTCGTCGCCCGCTTCATCGCGAAGAAGTTCGCCCCCAAGTTCGGCCGCTGACCCGGCATCCGCTCCTTCCAGAAAGAACCCGACGTGTCCAAGAGCATCGAAGTCAACGACCTCAACGTCTACTACGGCGACTTCCTCGCCGTAGAGGGCGTCTCCCTCGAGATCGAGCCGCGCAGCGTGACCGCCTTCATCGGCCCCTCGGGCTGCGGCAAGTCCACGTTCCTGCGCACCCTCAACCGTATGCACGAGGTCATCCCCGGCGCGCGCGTCGAGGGCGAGGTGCTGCTCGACGGCGACGACCTGTACGGCCCGGGCGTCGACCCGGTGCTGGTGCGCCGCCAGATCGGCATGGTGTTCCAGCGTCCCAACCCGTTCCCCACGATGAGCATCAAGGAGAACGTGCTGGCGGGCGTCAAGCTCAACAACAAGAAGATCTCGCGCAGCGACGCCGACGCGCTCGTCGAGCAGTCGCTGCGCGGCGCGAACCTGTGGAACGAGGTCAAGGATCGCCTCGACAAGCCGGGCTCGGGCCTTTCGGGCGGTCAGCAGCAGCGTCTGTGTATCGCGCGGGCGATCGCCGTCTCCCCCGACGTGCTGCTCATGGACGAGCCCTGCTCAGCGCTCGACCCCATCTCGACCTTCGCGATCGAGGAGCTCATCCAGGAGCTCAAGCAGGACTACACGATCGTCATCGTGACGCACAACATGCAGCAGGCGTCGCGCGTGAGCGACAAGACGGCGTTCTTCAACATCGCCGGCACCGGCAAGCCCGGCAAGCTCATCGAGTACGACGAGACGTCGACGATCTTCACGACGCCGTCGGTGCAGGCGACCGAGGACTACGTCTCGGGCCGCTTCGGCTGATCCAGGCCCGGTTCAGTCGCGCGGGCTCAGCAGGTACGCGTTCATGGATGCCGTGAGCGCGGCATCCACCGGGAGCGCCGTGCCGTCGACCGCCGTGATCGGCGCTGCCAGCCTCACGCTGGAGACGAGCCACGCGGCATCGGCCGCGGCCAGGTCTGCCGCAGGGATCGTCTCGTACGCCGTCGTGTAGCCCTCGCGCTCGAGGTGGTCGAAGAGGCTCAGCTGCGTCGTGCCGTGGAGGATGCCCGCGTTCGGCGCCGGCGTCACGAAGGTGTCGCCGCGGCGGATGATGAGTGATGCGGTCGGCGCTTCGAGCACGAATCCGTCGCTGGAGACGAACACGGCGTCGTCGGCGCCGCGGCGCTTGGCCTCGCGGATGGCGGCCATGTTCACGGCGTACGAGAGGGTCTTGGCCCCCAGGAGCAGCCACGGGGCGCGAGCGGGCACATCGATCGCGTAGCCGCGGTCGAGCGTGACGACGCGGATGCCGCGCGTGCGCGCCGAGGTGAAATCCGCCGCGCCCGCCACCGTGACCCACGCAGTGGGGGTCGGTCCGTGCTCGACCCCACGGCTGAGGATGAGCTTGATGACCGCTTCCCCAGGGCCGGCGGCGCCGGCGGCGCGGATGACCGCCTGGCGCCACTGGGCGATGTTCGGCAGCGGGAGGTCGCACAGGCGCGCGGAGTGCGCGAGCCGCTCTAGATGCGCCTCCACCTCCTGCGCGTGACCGTCGACGACGCCGATCGATTCGAAGATGCCGTCGCCGCGCTGTGTGCTCAGCTCCCCCACCGTGAGGGCGGGGGCCGACGGGTCGATCTCCGAGAAGGTGTCGGAGAAGTCGGTGCTGAGCTGATCGGCGGGGACGGGATCTTCCGCCGAGGCGGGGTCTTCTGCCGGGACGGGGTCGATGAGGAGCGCGTAACGCCAAGCCATGTGCCGAGCCTACGGGGAGGGGAGGAATACCGTCGTCGATGACTCGGTTAGACTTGATCAGCCGGGCCGCAGTAACCCCGGGCTCCATCTTCTGCCGCTACGAGCGGCCTCGCGCCGAGAGGCGTTCTGCGGCCCGGCACTTCTCTGCCCGGGCAGCGGATGCCGTCAGGTGAGCGCGTCCCGACGCCACAGCGCGGCGGCGCTCGTGAGGTCTTCGGCGTACACCGTCAGCCGCAGCGCGCGTGTCGTGAACGTCGTGGCGCGTTCGGGTTCCGACTCGTCGTGGTCGTCGGCGAGGTCGGCGGCCCCTGCCGCTTCGACACGGCAGAACGATGCGGCACGGTCGAGCGCGACGGCCAGGTCGCCGCTGAAGACGCCGCGGAGGATCGCGTCGCTGAGCGTCACGAGCTCGTCCGGACCGGCCGGTGAGGGCACCCCGGCCACGACGTCGTCGGCCGACGCGAGCCGCACCCGCCCGCGCTCGTAGAGGAGGGCGGCGGTGCGCGGGTCGTCGTGCACCATGAGCTGCAGCAGGTAGAGCCGCCACAGCGTTCCCGGCAGGGAACGGGCGGGAGAGCGCGACCAGAGCTCGGCGATGGTGTCGATGCCGTGCTCGTCGGTGAACGAGATCAGCCGGTCGACGACGGCATCCGCGGGTTCATCGCGCACGCGCGAGACGAGGGCGGTCGCGGTGGCGTGCGCCACGCGCGAGACCTCGGCGGGGTCGGCGGAGCTGAAGAGCCGGTCGAAGAGTTCGGCGGGTCGCCGCACCGGCTTGTGGAAAGCGCGTGAGTCGTCGGACATCGCCTTCCAGGCTACCTGCGACCGCGCCGCGTCGGCGGGCGGTCAGCGTGCGCGCGGCCCTACGACTCGGTGGTGGAGATGGCGACGATGGGGTCTGTCGTCGGCACGCCATCGGGGGCGCCGCCGCTCGGTTCGACGGTGATCGCGACCGTGTCACCGGCCTGCGGCTCGCCGTCGAGCTCGGTGGTCGCGTCGCCGGCCGACGCATCGAACGTTCCGGCCGAGACCGGCTGGTCGCCGCGCACGAACCACACTTCGAACGTGCGGTCGTCGTCGAGGTTCGGGAGTCCGGATGCCACGAGCACCGCTTCACCGAGGGAGTCCGACCAGTGCAGTGTCACCGAGCCCGCCTCGCCGATGTCGGCTGACGCCGACTGCGCATCGGCCGACGATTCGATCTGCTCGAGCGCCGTGACGGCGGCGGGGGTGCGCACGGCATCCGTGATCGCCCCGACACCCCATCCGATGCCGACGAGCAGGGCGATGGATGCCACGAGCGCGAACACGCCGCGCGTCCAGTTGCGCCGCTGCACGGCCTGGATCACCTCGGTCGGCGGGCCTCCGGCCCGCAGCGCCGCCTCTTCGGCCGAGACCGTCGGTTTCGCGGGACGCTCAGGCGCGTCAGCGGAGGAACCGACGTCTGCGGGAGCAGGCTCGAAAGCGGCCTGGGGCTCGAAAGCGGGCTGGGGCTCGAAAGCAGGCTGGGCCTCGAAGGAGGGCTGGGGCTCGGCATCCGCGGGAAGAAGGGCAGGCTCGTCGTGCGGGGCGACGGCGGCGGCCGACTGCGGGGCGAACGGCGGCTCGATGGCGACCGTCGGCGGGAAGTCGTCGTCGAGGCTCGGCTCCACCGCGGCCGGCGCAGCGGGTTCTGCCTGCGGCGCGGGCGCATCGGCGTCGACATCGACATCCGTCGCGCCGGATGCCAGCGGCGTAGTCGCGCCGGATGCCAGAGGCGCTCCGATGCGCGCCAGAAGCTGGGCGCGCAGCTCGGCGGGAGGCTCGACGGGCGCTGCTCCGTCGGCGAGCGCGGCGGCGGTCTCGAGGTCGGCGTCGGCGATCGCCTGCCACTCGGGATGGGCGATGAGCGCCTCCAGGAAGGCGCGCTCCTCGTCGGGTGCGAGGGCACGCAGGGCGCGGCCCGCCGAGAGCTCGGCGAATTCGTGGACATTCATGCGGTCACCCCCATCTCGGTGCGCAGGCGCGACAGTCCGTCGCGCATTCGGGTTTTGATCGTCCCCAACGGCGTTCCGCTCAGAGCCGCGATCTCGCTCTGAGAGTATCCGCCGAAGTAGGCGAGGGTGAGGGCCTCACGCTGGGGTTCGGGCAGCGCCTGCAGCGCGCGGGCGACGCGCCGGCTCTCGATGCGTATCTCCACCTGCTCGTCGACGGGGGTCGCCGGCGTGTGCAGGTCGCGAAGGCCGACCTTCACGTCGCGCTCCCCTGCCGCTTGTGCCGATCGCACGCGATCGACCGCCCGGCGGTGCGCGATCGTGAGAACCCACGACCTTCCCTGTCCCCTATTCGGAGCGAACGCGTCGGCGGATTGCCAGATCTCGAGAAAGACCTCCTGCAGCACTTCTTCGCTCTGCGCACGGTCGACGACGATCCGGAGGATGAGGCCGAACACCCGTGAGGAGAGCATGTCGTACAGCTCGCCGAACGCGGCGTGGTCGCCGTCGGCGACGCGCAGGAGCAGGTCGGCGGCGCTGTCGCCGCTCGTCCCGTCTTCGGGTACGTCCACTCCGTCGATGACCATCTCGACAAGCATGCACCATCCTCCGTCTGATCGGTCGCCATGGCCGTGGCCTCCTCGCGTCACCGGCATCCGTCACCCGAAGGTGAACGAGTACGCCTCGACCCCTTCGGGCACGTCGATCTCGACGACGCCCGAGCGCGGCTCCCCCGGCCCGACGATCGCGTACGACCGTGGTGCGCCGCCCACCTCGATCTCGGTGCGTTCACCGTCGATTTCCACCCCGACGGTGCCTTCGCCGCCCGCGACGAGCCGCACTTCGCCGGCCCGGAACGAGAGGCGGATGCCGGCGTCGTCGCCGCGGGGCGTGACGTACTGCGTCTCGACATTCCACGGGCCGCTCAGCGCGAACGTGTCGTCTGCCTGGTCGGCGGGGAAGGTGAAGTCGCCCTCGCCCGCACGGTAGGGCTCCGCGCCGCCGTAGTTGACGTCTTTCGATGAGCCGAGGAACGTCTCCCGCGTCGTGCTCCCGACGTCGGGGGTGACATCGGCGACCTCGGTGGGCGGGGGCAGCTCGGCACCCGGGCGCGCGTCGGCGAGCAGTTCGCGGATGAGCTTCTCGGTCGCCGCGTAGTTCCCCTCGCCGAAGGCGATGTGCCGCACCGTGCCGTCGGCGTCGATCAGGTAGTGCGCGGGCCAGTACCGGTTGCGGTAGTTCGTCCACGTCGAAAGCGTGTTGTCGAGGGCGACGGGGTAGGTGATGCCGAAGTCGCGGGCGCCGACGGCGACGTTCGCCTCGTCTTTCTCGAACGCGTACTCGGGCGAGTGGATGCCGATCACCTGCAGCCCGGCGTCGCGGTAGGCGGCATCCCATGCCACCACGTGCGGGATGGAGCGCTGACAGTTGATGCACGAGTACGCCCAGAAGTCGATGAGCACCACCTGACCGCGCAGCGACGCGAGGTCGATGCCCTCGCCGTCGGGGGTGTTGAGCCACGCCTCGATGCCCCGGATCGAGGGGGCCGGGCCGCACGACTCGAGCTCTTCAGCGCCATTGGTGCAGTTGTCGAGCTGGCGGTTCTCATCGGTGACGAGGCCGCCGAGCCCGAGCGCCTCGGCGGCGCTCTCGTTGTCGGTGAGGTCGCGCTGCAGCTGCGCGGTGTAGTCGGGGACGAGGCGCTGGAGCGCCTGGGGAACGTTGAAGACGAGACCCACGGCGAGCGCGAGCATCGCGACACCCGCGGCGATGCGCAGACCCCGCTCGCGCGTGCGGAACGCGCGGATGCGCTCGACGAGGCCCCTGCCGGCGAGGGCGAAGACGAGGAGCGGCACCGCTACCCCGACGGCGAACGATGCCGTGAGCAGCACCGTGTCGACGCCGATGCGACCCGTGGCCCCCGCGACGATGATCGCGGCGAGCACGGGCCCGGCGCACGGCACGAACACCGCGCCGAGGGCGAGCCCCACGCCGAACCCGCTCCCGCGGTTCTGCACCTCACGTCGCGGCAGCCACTGGAAGGGCCGCTCGAGCAGCTGCTCGAAGCGGGGAATGAGGAGGCCGACGCCGATCAGCACGAGCACCCCGATGCCCACCCACCGGATGATGTCTTGCGGCAGGTTCAGGAGGCCCAGCAGCAGCGACCCGGCGAGGGTGACGAGCGTGAAGCTCACCACCAGCCCCGCGATCACGAGGTACGGGCGGGCCCGTCCCGCCGGCCGCACGGCCGACGTGGATGCCGTGGCATCCGTTTCGTCGCCGCCCTGCCTCTCGAAGCGGGCCGACTGCGCGCCGCCGGTGAGGAAGATGACCGGCAGCACCGGCAGGATGCACGGCGAGATGCCGGTGATGAGCCCGCCCAGCAGGCCGATGATGATGAGATCCATGTCGCTCCTCGCGTCACCGTGCATTCGGGAGCGACGACCGATCGGATTGATTCCCATCCGATCTTCCGCGGGCTCCGAAGAACCCTCGATGCCGCCCGCCGGGCGGTGTGGAGAAACGGAGAACATCATGCTCAGCACCAAGAAGAAGATGACCGCTGGTTTCGCCCTCGTCCTGGCCGGGGCCTTCGCGCTGTCGGGCTGTTCGATGGGCGGCGACAGCACCCCCACCGAGTCGTCGTCGGCACCCATGCCGGAGGCGAGCGAGACGATGGAGACGATGGACCCGGCGGCGAACCTCGTCGGCTCGGGGTGCGCCGCCTACGCCGAAGAGGTGCCCGACGGCGCGGGATCGATCCAGGGCATGTCGCAAGACCCGGTGGCGGTCGCGGCATCCAACAACCCCCTGCTGACGACTCTCGTGTCGGCCGTGAGCGGTGAGCTGAACCCCGACGTGAACCTCGTCGACACCCTCAACGGCAGCGAGTTCACCGTGTTCGCTCCCGTCGACGACGCCTTCGCGAAGATCGACGACGCCACCATCGAGACGCTCAAGACCGACAGCGACATGCTGACGAAGATCCTCACGTACCACGTGGTGCCCGGGCAGATCGAGCCCGCCGACATCGCCGGCATGCACACGACCGTCGAGGGCTCCGACGTCGAGGTGACCGGCTCCGGCGACGACTGGATGGTCAACGACGCCACCGTCATCTGCGGCGGCGTGCAGACCGCCAACGCCACCGTGTACCTCATCGACACGGTGCTGATGCCGCCGACCGAGTGATCACGCCCGGCGTGCGCTGACGCACGCCACGACCCGCAGCCGCCGGAGCACGTGCCGCTCCGGCGGCTGTGTCGTGCGCAGGCGCGATCCCACCGATGTGGGGAGAGACGGGGTGCCGCACGGTCTGCTTGCATAAGAGCATGCGCATGAAAACGTCGGGATACGTGATGGTGGGCTGGTGGACGATCGGCGGCCTCGTTGTGGCTTACCTGGTGGTCTTCGCGCTGCGAGGCACGGGGGCGTTGAGCGGCCCGGCCGCGAGCCTGGCCCAGGCCGGGTTGATCGTCGTCGCCCTCGCGGTGGGGGTCACGACCTCGGTGCGCCGCTCACGCAGATCTCGCTCCGAAGTGGCGCACCCTCCGTCGGAGGATCGGTAGGCTGGATGCCGAGGGCCTCTAGCTCAGTCGGTAGAGCATCGGACTTTTAATCCGCGGGTCGTGGGTTCGAGCCCCACGGGGCCCACCAGTAAGGCACTGGGATCGCGAGGGTGCCGGCAGTATGCCGGAATCGGAAATCCCGCCGAAAACCCGTCGCTCAACTACTGGACGGCGGTCAAGCGGACGGATTCACACGGTAGTAGAAGAGCGCCATACCATCGACGCCCTCGGACCATCGATGGTAGGGGCTATCCGCGATCAGGCGCACCACCGCATACGACCGCATGGAGATATTGTCCTCCCGCACCGTGTAGGAAAGTTCAACCTCGTTTCCCTCCACCTCGACGAACGTCCAGTCTTTGCTCGGCGCGAACAACACATGCCACCTGAGCGCCCGTCCCTGCGGATCCCAACCACGACAGCGCCACGTTAGTACTTCACCGACTCCGAGCGCCTGGTCTGTGACTATGCCGGGGTTCGACGTCTGTAGCGTTTGCGCGCCATCGATGCGGTTGCCGAAGTTGTCAACGATCTCCTCGATACGCGCGAAATAGTCTCCGCCCTCGTCTTGGCTACTCATGAACAAGGTCACCCGATTTCGTATCTCCCCGGCAATGCCAGCCAGCAGGTCTTCCTCGAAAGGCAATAGATCACGGCTATGTGCCACCGTGTCGCGAAGGTCGTCGAATCGATCGAGCAAGGCACCAGTGACCTGCTTGCCGAGTGCAGGAGCGACTAGATTCCAGTTCGACTTTGCCAACTCCTTGAGATCATAAAAGTGCGTGAAGTCGATGAGCGCGGCTGAAACAGTGGTGACACCGCGAGTTCCCCGCCGTTTAGCCTCCACCTCACGGCGGCGCTCAAGTTCGCGAATCTTCTCGGACGTGTAGACCTTCTGAAGCCAGTCTGCCCCGTGCTTCTTGGTGAGGACTTGGTCTAGTAACTGCCTGAGCGCTCCCTCGCAGCTCGCGAGCGCGACGGAGGGCGGCAAGTGCGGCATGGCTCGGATCCTAGGGCCCCGCAGCAGGTGTCTGCCAGTCCGCGCCTACAGAGGTAGTCCGTAGCTTCTGCCACAAGCAGCTTGTCGTCGAATCCGCCTGCACGTTGTCGGTGGCGTCTGCGAGTATTTGGCTGTGCCTATCGAGACCATCACTGTCGACGACGATCAGATCTCCCGCGTTCTCGCTCTCCGAGAGGGGCATTTCGCGGATATGAAGGCGAAGGAGGTTTCCCCGGCCAAGCTCACGAAAGCCCTTAGCGCTTTCGCGAACGCAGATGGCGGTGAGCTTTACGTCGGCATCGATGAGAGCAACGGCGTCTTCTCATGGAACGGATTTACCGATGAGGAGCAGGCCAACGGCCACCTCCAGGTGTTCGAGCAACTCTTCCCCCTCGGAGATGGATTCAAGTACGAGTTCATTGCCAACGAGTCGCAGCCTGGTTTAGTGCTGCACGTACTTGTCCTGCGATCAGCCTCGATCCGGACGGCGAGCGACGGCAAGGTGTACGTGCGACGCGGCGCTGCGTCCCATCCTCTCGTCACTGACGCTCAGATTCGCCAACTCGAACGTGACAAGGGAATCACGACGTTTGAGGCGGAAACGGTGAACACTCCCGCCGAAACGATCACCAACTCGGAGACGGCCATTGAGTTCATGCTGACCGCTTTTCCAACGGCTGAGCCAGAGCGTTGGATGCGGATGCAACGAGTACTCGTCGGCGACAAGCCCACCGTCGCAGGGATACTGCTTTATTCAGACCTCCCGCAAGCAGATCTACCGAAGCGCTCGTCTGTGAAGCTCTATCGCTACAAGACGTCTGACGCCGAGGGACGACGCGAGACACTAGACGGTCAGCCGTTGACGATCGAAGGGCCTCTCTACGATCAGATCGCTACTGCCGTCCGCAAGACCAAAGAGTTCATCGAGTCGATCCGTAGGCTTGACGAATCCGGCCTGGTTGCGGTGTCGTATCCGCACGAGACTCTGCACGAGATCATTACCAACGCGTTGATCCATCGAGACTATGGCGTGCCGGATGATGTCCACATCCGTGTCTTTGACAATCGCATCGAAGTTGAGAGTCCTGGTCGACTGCCGGGACATGTATCCCCTGACAACATTCTTGACGAGCGCTTCGCCCGAAATGGCAACATTGTGCGGCTCATCAACAAGTTCCCAGATGCGCCCAACAAAGATGTCGGCGAAGGACTTAACACTGCCTTCAACGAGATGAAGAAGCTCCAGCTGAAAGATCCCATCATCACTGAGTTGGACCATTCCGTGATGGTTAACATCCGACACGAGAAGTTGGCGTCTCCCGAGGAGATGATTCTTACCTACCTCGAGGACCATGAAGAAATCTCGAACCGAATCGTGCGCGGGCTCTCCGGCATCGGCTCCGAGAACGAGGTCAAACGCATTTTCCAGCGTCTCATGAAGAGCGGACATATTGAGCGGGTTCCTGGCAAGGCAGGATCGAGTTCTGCCTATCGACTGGCTGCCCCAGCTGTCCCGCCTGACGCGACGTAGGACTCGAACGTGCGACGTGTTGCGCATAGTCAGTCGGGTACAGATGCGAGCAGATCGCGTCGGCCGTCTCGACATTCGCGTGGCCTAACCAACGGCTCACCTGGTACGGCGAGAACCCTGCCGCAAGCCATAGCGACGCGGCGGTGTGCCGAAGATCGTGAACTCGCATCGGCGGTAGTTGCGCGAGCCCAAGAGCGGGCTTAAGCAGTTGCGGCGGAAGCTCGCGATTTCCCAGCCGCAGCTGTAGTCGATGAAGTGCGAACCCGGCATCCGTCCTGGCCGGAACAGTGCTTCGGGATCGCGCGAACGCGGATGTCGTATCTTGAATGCCTTCAGATCGGCATGCAGCTTCCGGTCAAGGATCGGCACCTCGCGCGACGAGAGTCTGGACACGTAGACAGGACTTACCCACGGCAAGCCGATCGACCGCCTCCGTATTCGCCTACCTATGCAAAGAGAAAGCCCCGACCGTTACCACACAGCCGGGGCGAGACGAATGAGAAGTTCGCCTATCGAGATCAGCCTATCGCACCTACCTGGGAGGTAGCGGCACGCCCGCGCTCAGTATGGCCGCGGCACGCGCCCGGCGAGTATCACCGACGGGGCCCCTCGCTCTTCACGGTTGGCGACCACGGCGGTCACCATCGCATGGATAAGGGGGAAACCATGACGACCACATTCGGCGTCGAGGCCATCCG
>JAEYVZ010000072.1 GCA_023431405.1 Actinomycetes bacterium | reverse complement strand
CCCGCCCCGGCGGCGCGTCAGTCCTCTTCGGCCTGCTTCGCCCGACTCGGCTGCACGCGCGGCGGCTCTCCGGGCATCTTGGGGAATTCGGGCGGGAACGGGAGCTCTCCAAGCCCGTCGGCGAGGTCGCGCTCCCACCACTGCAGGAGCGTGTCGATCGTGCCGGGGGTGCGCTGCAGGCCCTCCCACGGATCGCCGTGCGCGGCAAGGCGCTCCGGCACGGTGCGGATCGTGAACGCCGTCGGGTCGACCCCTTCGGCGAGCTCCTCCCAGGTCACCGGAGTCGCCACCGTCGCCTGGGGCAGCGCACGCGGACTGTAGGCACCTGCCATGGTGCGGTCGCGATTGGCCTGGTTGAAGTCGATGAACACGCGTTCGCCGCGCTCCTCCTTCCACCAGTTCATCGTGACCCGGTCCGGCATCCGCCGTTCCAGCTCGCGCCCCGCCGCGATCACCGCGTGACGCACGTCGAGGAACTCGTGCGTCGGCTCGATCGGGCAGAACACGTGGATGCCGCGGTTGCCGCTCGTCTTGATCCAGGCGTCGAGTCCTGCCTCCCGCAGCACCTCGCGCAGTGCCGGCGCGACCGCCGCCGCGTCGGCGAAGTCGGTGCCGGGCTGCGGATCGAGATCGATGCGCAGCTCGACGGGATTGTCGGTGTCGGCGGCGAGCGAGGCCCACGGGTGGAAGACCACCGTGTTCATCTGGACGGCCCAGACGATCGCGGCCGCCTCGTCGAGCACGACCTGCGGATGCCGCCTGCCGCTGTTATAGGTGCACATCACCTGGTGGACGAAGTCGGGCGCCCCCTTCGGCGGGTTCTTCGAGAAGAACCGCTCTCCCTCGACCGTGTCGGGGAACCTCTCCAGCGACACCGGGCGGTGCCCGTTGGCGCGGAGGAAGGGCTCGGCCACCGCGATGGCGTACTCCGCGAGCTCGTGTTTGGTGATCCCGACCTCGGGCCAGATCACACGGTTCGGATTGGACAGCGACACCTCGCGTCCGTCGACGGTGAGGGAGATGCGCTCGGATGCCATGCGTCGACCCTATGGCGCCCGCACGCGGCCCCGTAACCCCTGGGGTGATGATGACCTCGCTGCCGAGGCGAGGGTCACTCGGCGAGCGCGATCACCGGTCCGAGCTGGTCGCGGGTGATCTCGATCCAGGGCCCTGCCGGGTCGACGACGATGCCGCTGATGCCGGGATCGGACTGCAGCGCCTTGCCCAGCTGAGCAGCCGTCAACGGCAGGGGCCGGTCGCCGCGTCCGAGCGCGATCACTTCCAGCGGGTGGGAGAACACCTCCAGCCGCCGGCGACCGTCGGCCGAGCGTGCCTCCGCGACGCCCATCTGACCGGACGGATCCGTGTTGCCGGCCACCCACAGCTTCACCCGGCTGAGGGCTTCGACCACCGCGCTGGCGGTGGCATCCGTGCGCTCGGAGACGAGCAGGGTCTTGAGCGTGAAGGCGGGGTCGGCCTCGTCGAGGGCCTTGGCGAGCAGTTCGGAAGGAAGGATGACACGGGCGCCGGCCGTGGCGTGATCGAGGAAGAGCCCTGCGTACGGCCCTGCCACGACGTTCTGGAACACCACGCTCGCCGGCTGCGGCAGAGCGGAGGTGGCTGTGTCGCCGTCGCTGCGCAGGCTGTCTTGGAGCGCGCCCGGCCCGGTGAAGGCCAGAAGGAGCCGCTTGTCGTCGATCGTGGTGACGGCGAGGGTGATCGGCTCCCCGGCTTCCACGAGCGCTTTCGCGTCACCGCGCACCCGCACGTAGAGGTCGCCCTGCAGGGCCTGGCGCATGACATTCATGACATCGATGTTCTGCGGCGCTTCCGGGAGGGCCGCGAGAGCGCTCTTGAGCGTCGTGTTCTCGGGGAGGCGTCCCGCGGCCGAGGGCGGCGCGCTCTCCCCCGTGGTCGGCGCAGGTCGGGAGGGAGCCGCAGCTGAGGGCGGAGCGGCGGGGGCTCCGTAGGTGGAGACGGAGATCCCCACCTGCGGCACGGGTTCCGAAGGCGCCTCGGGCGCGGGGCCCGTCTCCGGTCCGGCCGAGCCTGGCTCGTCAGCCTCGTCGGCGCGGGCCGATTCGGAGTCTTCGGAACGGCCGCGGCGGGAGAAGAGAGCCATTCGCCCAGCCTAACGGCCGGTCGATGAGGCGTCAGGTCGCCGGGCGTGGCGCGATGCCAGAGGTCGCACTCTCGCCCCGCACCGACCTCTCTCAGAGCTTCGTGATCGGGGCGATCTTGATGAGCAGCTTCTTGGGCCCGGCGCTGTCGAAGCGCACGTGCGCGACCCGCTTCGCTCCCTCTCCGGTGACCATCTCCACGCGCCCGTCGCCGAAGTCGTCATGACGGATGCGGTCGCCCGGCGCCAGCTCCATGTCTCCGTTGTCGCGCACCTTCGCGGGGATGCGGTTGGCGAACTTGGCGATGTCGCCGGCAGGCTTCTCCCGGCGAGGAAGGGGCACGAGGTCGTCACCGTACCGGTTCCCCCCGAAGCCGCCCTGCCCGCCGCGCCGCGAGTTGAGCGCGCGCGACTGCTGGCCCCCGCGAGAATTCACATCTCCCGGCGACTGGCGCCAGTCGATCAGCTCGTGCGGGATCTCCTGGAGGAAGCGGCTCGGCATCGCCACCGACACTTCGCCGAACTGCGCGCGGGTCATCGCGAGCGACAGATGCAGGCGCATGCGGGCACGGGTGAGCGCCACGTAGAACAGGCGGCGCTCCTCCTGGGGCCCGCCCGGCTCCCCCGCCGAGATGCGGTGCGGGATGAGATCTTCTTCGACGCCCGTGACGAACACGGCGTCGTATTCCAGGCCTTTCGCGGTGTGCATCGTCATGAGAGAGACGACGCCCGACGAGTCGTCGAGGTCGTCGGCATCCGACACCAGCGCGACCTCCGTCAGGAAGTCGAGCAGCGTCCCCTCGGGGTTGTTGCGGGCGAACTCCCGTGTGACGGCGATGAGCTCGTCGAGGTTCTCGACCCGCGCCTCGTCTTGCGGGTCTTTCGAGAGGCGGAGCGCGTCGAAGTAGCCGCTCTTGTTGAGAAGCAGGCTGAGGCCCTCGGTGACCGACGTCGACGGGGCGACCTCGCCCGACGACGGCAGCATGATCTCCGTCGCCTCCGCCAGCACGGCATCCAGCTGCGCGATCGCCTTCTGGATCTTCGGCCCGACCCCGAGCGCCGACGCGTTCGCGAGCGCATCGCGGAACGTGATGCCCTCCTCGGCCGCGTACCGCGCGATCGAGGTCTCGGTGACGTCTCCGATTCCGCGCTTGGGACGGTTGAGGATGCGCCGGACCGCGAGCTCGTCGGCGGGGTTCGCGACCGCGACGAGGTACGCGAGGGCGTCTTTGATCTCGGCGCGGTCGTAGAACTTCGTGCCGCCCATGATCTTGTAGGGCACCGCCGAGCGGATGAGGATCTCCTCCAGCGCACGCGACTGCGAGTTCGTGCGGTAGAACACCGCCATCTCGCTGTACGGCACGCCCTTGCGGTGGAGCGCCTCGATCTCGTCGGCGACGAACTGCGCCTCGTCGTGCTGGGAATAGCCGGTGTAGCCGACGATCGGATCGCCCGCGCCCACGTCGGTCCACAGCTTCTTGTCTTTGCGATCGAAGTTATGGCTGATGACGGCGTTGGCCGCCGAGAGGATGTTCTGTGTCGAGCGGTAGTTCTGCTCGAGGAGCACGACGCGAGCGCCGGGAAAATCACGTTCGAACTCGGAGATGTTGCGGATGTCGGCGCCGCGGAACGCGTAGATCGACTGGTCGGAGTCGCCCACGACGGTGAGCGAGGCGCCTTCGAGCTCGGGCGCGTCGACGGGGTCGAAGATCATCATGCCGCCGGACGAGAACGCATCTCCTGCCTTGCCGACGACCGGGCGCGTCAACTCGTGGATGAGCGAGTACTGGGCGTGGTTGGTGTCTTGGTACTCGTCGACGAGGATGTGGCGGAACCGGCGCCGATACACGTCGGCGACGTGCGGGAAGGCCCGGAAGAGGTAGACGGTCTGGGCGATGAGATCGTCGAAGTCGAACGCGTTCGCCTTCTGCAATGCGCGCTGGTAGTCGCTGAAGATCTCCGCGAACAGTCGCTCGGCAGGGTCGCTCAGGTTCGCCTGCCGGGCGAACGACTCCGCATCAGCGAGCTCGTTCTTGAGCTTCGAGATGCGGCCCTGCACCGATGCGGGGGTGAGGCCGAACGCGTCGGCCTCGTGCTCCTTCACGAGACGCTTGATGAGCGCACGCGAATCTCCCGAGTCGTAGATCGTGAAGCTCTTGGTGAAGCCGAACTGCTCGGCCTCACGACGGAGGATGCGCACGCACGCCGAATGGAACGTCGAGATCCACATTCCCTGCGCGGCATCTCCCACGAGCTGCTGCACGCGCTCGCGCATCTCACCGGCAGCCTTGTTGGTGAAGGTGATCGCGAGGATCTGGCTCGGCCACGCCTCACGGTTGCGCAGAAGCGACGCGATGCGATGCGTGAGCACCCGGGTCTTGCCTGAGCCGGCGCCCGCGACGATCAGCAGCGCGGGCCCGCGGTAGGTGACCGCTTCGAGCTGCGGCGGGTTGAGCCCGCGCAGGAGGTCTTCGTCGGCCCGGACACCGGCGTGGTCGCTGGGTGTTCGAGAGGCGCTGGGCGCCCCGGAGGCACGGGGCACAGGGGAGCCGCCGCCCACGATGACGGGCTTGATGGGGTTGGTCATGTCCCATCAAGTCTAGGCTCGCGGCCCGACATCGGCAGGCGCCCGCCGTGGGGCGCACCGGCGCCCCGGCGCCTCCACCAGGAGGCGTGCAGACACGCACGGGAGAATGGAGTCATGCGCACGCTGCTCAACATCATCTGGGTGATCTTCGCCGGATTCTGGCTGTTCGTGGGCTATGTGCTCGCCGGCATCCTGCTGCTGATCCCCATCATCACGATCCCGTGGGCGATCGCCTCGTTCCGCACGGCGCGCTACGTGATCTGGCCGTTCGGACGGACGATCGTTCCCAAGCCCACCGCCGGCGTCGGCTCGTTCCTCGGCAACGTCGTCTGGGTCATCCTCGCGGGCTGGTGGCTCGCGCTCACCCACCTCGTGAGCGGCATCGCCCTGTGCCTCACGATCATCGGCATCCCCATGGCGATCGCCGACTTCAAGATGATCCCCATCTCCCTCATGCCGCTCGGGAAGGACATCGTCTCCACCCGCGACGGATCGCTCGCCTGACACCCGGCATCGACACAGCGAGGGCCGGATACGACGGATGACGCGGCAGGTGCCCCACAATGGGCACCATGGTCCTCCCCACGCTCTCCGTCGTCGACGTCGACGGCATCCCGGCCTACTGGGCCGACGTGCGCACCGCGTTCACCGGCACTCTCGTCTTCGGCGTGGGTCTTCGCGACGAGACCGCACGCACCGCGGGCCTCGCGCACCTCATCGAGCACCTCGTGATGGCGCGGGTCGGACGGGTCAACATCTCCCACAACGCCAGCACGTCGGATGAGGCGATCAGCTTCTATGCGCAGGGCGCCCCGGATGCCGTGGCCGACTTCCTGACCCGCGTCGGCGAGGCGATCTCGACCCTCGACGAGACCACCGAAGAGACGGTCGCCGAGCAGCGCCGCATCATCAGCAACGAACTCGGCGACAGCGACGAGCGTCCGGGCCGCGGCCACCTCATCGACCGGTTCGGCAATCAATCACTCGGGCTGATGGACCTCGGCTCGCCCGCCCACCGTTCCCACACCCGGGAAGAGGTGCTGCGGTTCGCCGTCGATTGGCTGCATGCCGGCAATGCCGCCCTGTCGTTCACGGGTCCGATCCCCGAAGGCCTCACGGTGCGGCTGCCCGCGGCACGTCGCACGCCCGCCCGCCCCGAGGCCGCGGTGCTGCGGCGCGGTCAGTGGGTCGTGAACGGACAGATCCCCGTCGCCCTGTCCCTGCAGCTCGACAGCGATGACCTCGCCGCCAAGACGGTCGCCTCGACGCTCCTGTCCGATGCTCTCCTCGACACCCTCCGCGCCGAGCGCCACCTCATCTACTCGGTCGACAGCCAGTGGTTCCCTCTGTCGGAGACCGGCGGATTGGCCGCCTACGCGCTCGATCCGCGCCCCGAGCACGCACTGGAGGCGGCGGCCGCCGCTCTCTCCGTCATCCGCCGCCTGGCGAGCGAAGGTCCCACGGAGGATGCCGTCGCCGAGCAGCGGGTGCGCTGGCGGGCGGGAGACGACGATCCCGAAAACCACGCCGACTTCGTCCATACGCGCGCCCTGGCCGTCGTGCGGGGCCGGCGCGCGCCGGGCGACGTCACCGGGCCGCCCTCGCTCGACGGCGTGACCCCCGACGCGATCCAGGCTCTGCTCGCCGAAGCCCTCGAATCGGTGTTCGTGACGTTCGGAGACGACCTGGAGGCGGAGAGCGAGGAGCAGATCAGCGACGCCCTCGGCCTGAAGCCCGCGGAGGACCCCGACCCGCTGTTCCCCTCGCTCAGCAAGCGCGAACTGCTGCGCCACTACATGCAGGACACGACGGAGATCTTCGGCGGCAAGCTCTTCTCCGGCGCGCGGGGAGCAGACCTCGTCATCGACACCGAGCGGGTGAGCCTCGTCGACGACGGCGTCTTCGAAGTGCGCTTCGACGATCTCGTGCTGGTGACGTACTCCGAACGCCTGCGACTGTGGACGCTCATCGCCCGCCAGGGGCACCTGCTGTTCGTCGATCTCGACGAGTGGCGCCGCCCGAAGCAGCTGCATGCGCTTCTCGGCGAGCGCCTCCCCGGCTGGGCGCAGTGCGAGGTCGATGCTGTGCCGGCCGCTGCCACGGCGAACGCCTGAACGCCGCCGTCACATTCCGTCGCTCAGCGGCATCCGCCGTCATGTGACGCCCCGGCGTCGGCGACGCGGGTTAGCGTGATCGCACGACCCCGGCGCCGGATGCCATGCACGACCGGACCGGTGCGGGGCTTCGCGGCGATCCGGGTGGTCCCGGGCACCGGCTCATACCCGGCTGCGCAGCGGGTTCGACTCCCGCCGTCGCGTCGATGACGCGGGCTGCTTGCAGTTCTCGCGCGTCGCGTCAAGCCCCCGGTGTCAGGGTGCGCGTCCCCCTATCCTCGACACGACAGCGCACCTCCCTCACCCGTGGGATGTCGCGCCCGATGTCGACGGGGAGGCCGCACGTGACGACACCTGCTGACGAGCCGTCGACCACGGCGCTCCTTGCAGGCCGGTACCGACTCGGCGAATGCGTCGGACACGGTGGCATGGCCCGCGTCTACCGCGCCGAAGACGTCGTGCTCGGCCGCACGGTCGCGATAAAGATGATGCGCTCGGAGTCCGACGGCGCGGAGGTCGCTCCGCGGGCGCGCACCGAGATGGCCCTGCTGGCCTCGCTCAACCACCCTTCGCTCGTGACGCTCTACGACGCGCACGTCGTGCCGGGAGAGCCCGAGTACCTCGTCATGGAGTACGTGGAGGGGACGACCCTCGCCAACGAGCTCGCCGAGCATCCGATGGACGCCGGCGACGTCGCCGCACTCGCCACGGAACTGGCATCCGCGCTCCATGTGGTGCACGCGGCCGGAATCGTGCACCGTGACGTGAAGCCCTCCAACGTGCTGCTGGCCACCGACCCGCTGCCCGAGCGGCGGCACCGCGCGAAGCTCGCCGACTTCGGCATCGCCTACCTCGCGGAAGCCGACCGGCTCACCTCCCCCGGCGTGGTGATCGGAACGGCCGCCTACCTCGCCCCCGAGCAGGTGCGGGGTGAGTTCGCCACACCGGCCGCCGACATCTACGCGCTCGGTCTCGTCCTGCTCGAAGCGCTGACCGGTACGCGCGCGTTCCCGCAGGCGTCGGGCATCGGAGCCGTCATGGCACGACTGGTCGAGACTCCCGACGTGCCCTCGTGGATGGGCTGGGAGTGGGCGACTCTCCTTCAGACGATGACCGCAAGCGACCCCGCGCAGCGGCCGACAGCGCTCGATGTCGTGCGTGCTGCGGCTGCTCTCCCCACCGACGTGCGCCGCCCGGAAGGAAGCGCCGCGGTGGTCGACGTGCCGACCGTCGCCACACCGGTGCCGCCGGTCGCCTCGGCCGCCGTCGCGCCGCTCGTTCCGACGCCCCCGCCGCTTCCTCCGATCTCCGCCGATGTCGCAGCCCGCTCCGGCGCGACCCTCGCCCTCCCGACCCCGACCACGCGCCGGAGCCACCGGGCCCTTGCGACCGGATCCTCGCGGGCACCGCGGGCGAAGATGCGCACGCGCACCAAGATCCTCATCGGCTCCGCCCTGGCGGTGGCCGCGATCCTCGGTACGAACGCGGCCACGTGGGTGGGAAGCGTTCCCGGCGGCCCCCCGCTGGTGGAGCCCACCACCACCGAGCCCGCCACGCCGACGGACACCGACGCCGACGCGGGACTCGTCGAGGAGCCGGAGGTCGTCGCCGTCAGCGAGGAGGCCGATGCCGACAGCCGCACAGGCTCGGGGACGAAGAGCACCGGCAAGGGTGCTACCGCCGACAAGGGCGAGAAGGCCGCCGGCGCGAAGGGCAAGGACAAGGCGGCGAAGGCTGCCGCCAAGGCGGCGCGCGACGCCGCGAAGGATGCCGCCCGCGAAGACCGGAAGGCCAAGAAGGCCGAGAAGGACCGCGAGCGTCGCGAGCGCAAAGCCGAGCACCAGGCCCGCAAGGAAGCGGAGCGCGCTGCGCGCGAGGGTGGCGTCGACACTCAGCTCGCCGGCGGCTGACGCCCTCCGATCCACGACGATTCGTGCGGCCGCGTGCCCTCACCAGGTCAAGCGCTGACGTGACACGGCCACTTCGCCTCAGATATCTCATATTGTGAGTGACACTTTCCCGTAATGTGGGGATCGGATACCTTCGCAATGTCCCACCATCTGACTCAACGGAGAGAGCATGCCCCCCACACGTCGACTCGGCAGATCTGATCTCGACATCTTCCCGCTCGCGCTCGGAACGAATGTCTTCGGGTGGACCGCCGACGAGAAGACCTCGCACGATGTCCTCTCCACCTACACCGACGGCGGCGGCAACTTCCTCGACACCGCCGACTCCTACTCGGCATGGATCCCCGGCAACACCGGAGGGGAGTCCGAGCGCACCATCGGCACTTGGCTGCGCTCGCAGCGGAGGGATGCCGTCGTCATCGCGACGAAGGTGAGTCAGCACCCGGACTTCCGAGGGCTCAGCGCCGACAACGTCACCCGCGCCGCCGAGGCATCGCTGGACCGGCTCGGCACCGACCACATCGACCTGTACTACGCCCACTACGACGACCCCCACACGCCGCTCGAAGAGTCGGTCGCGGCGTTCTCGGCACTCGTGGATGCCGGGAAGATCCGATGGATCGGCCTCTCGAACTTCACCCCGGACCGCATCGTGCAGTGGTGTGACATCGCACGGCGAGAAGGGCTCCATGCGCCCGTGGCGGTGCAGCCCCACTACAGCCTCGTCGAGCGCGGCATCGAATCGACCGTGATTCCGGTCGCGGAGCAAGAGGGGCTCGCGGTCGTGCCGTACTACGCGCTCGCCCGCGGCTTCCTGACCGGAAAGTACCGCAACGGCAGCGACGACTCGTCGAGCCCGCGGGCGGCGGGCGCGGCCGGCTACCTCACCGACTCCGGACGGCGCGTGCTGTCAGCGCTCGACGAGGTGGCCGCCGCCCACGGAGTGGCGGTGGCCACCATCGCGCTCGCGTGGCTCGATGCGCGCCCCATGGTCGCCGCGCCGATCGCCAGCGCACGCACGGTCGAGCAGCTGCCCGCCCTCATGGCCCACCCGCACATCTCGCTCTCGGCAGCGGAGATGGCAGCACTCGACGCCGCTTCGGCGTCCTGAGCCAGGCCACCTCCGCTCGCAGAAAGACGATGCCCCCTCCGGACCGAGAGGGGGCATCGTCCTTCGGGGGACTCACAGCTGGATCGACTTCACCTCGAGATACTCACGGAGGCCGTAGGCGCCGAGCTCCCGTCCGATCCCGGACTGCTTGAAGCCGCCGAAGGGAGCACGCATCCCCATCTTGAATCCGTTGAGGTCGACCTGGCCCGTGCGCATGCCACGGGCGATGCCCAGAGCCCGTTCGTCGTCAGCTGAGAACACCGCGCCGTGCAGTCCGAAGATCGAGTCGTTGGCGATGCGCACCGCGTCGCGGTCGCCATCGTGCGCGATCACACTGACGACCGGGCCGAAGATCACCTCCTGCGCGATGCGCATTGCGTTGTCCACGCCGGAGACGACCGTCGGCTGTACGAAGTAGCCGCGCTGCATCTCGCCCGTCCCGGTCCCTCCGGCGATGAGCCGTGCGCCGTCGGATACGGCGCCCGCCACGAACGCGTGGACGCGCTCCCTCGCCGCATGGGTGACGATCGGCCCCAGCGTCGTCTCCGGATCGAGCGGATTGCCCATGCGGTACTCGCCCACCAGCGAGCGCAGGAGCTCCTCTGCTTCGGTCAGAGACGCGCGCGGCACGAGGATCCGCGACCATGCGAAGCACACCTGGCCGGCATTGGTGAAGGCCTGATCGACGATCGAACGCAGCGATGACTCCAGCGGGGCATCGTCCAGCACGATCGCGGCCGACTTGCCGCCGAGCTCGAGATGCGCTCGCTTGATCGTCTGCGAGCCGAGCTCGAGCAGCCGTCGACCGACGCCGGTCGAACCGGTGAAGCTGATCATGTCGACCAGCGGGTGGGTCGCGAGCGGCTCGCCCGCCTCCGGACCGTAGCCGGTGATCACGTTGAGGACGCCGGGCGGGAGTCCGATCTCATCGGCGACCTCGGCAAGATGGAAGATCGTGCCGGGCGCGGTCTCCGGCGGCTTCACGACGACCGTGCACCCGGCGGCAAGCGCGGGACCGACTTTCACGAGGGTCAGCAGCAGAGGGAAGTTCGAAGGGCTGATGGCCGCGACGACCCCCACGGGCTCCTTGATGACGAGCGAGTCTCCGATGCGCTCCTCGAATTCGTACGACTCGGCGATGTCGGCGAACACGTTGAGGAAGTCGGCCGCCCGAAGCGACTGATAGTCGAGAGCGCCGGCGATCGGCATGCCGACCTCCTCGGAGATGAGCGGGGCCAGCACCTCGGCGCGGGCTTTCAGTCCCGCCGCGAGGCGGCGCAGGTACCCGGCCCGCTCAGCGACCGTCAGCGCCGACCACGAGGGGAATGCCGCCGCGGCTGCGCGGACCGCGCGATCCACGTCGCGCGCATCTCCCGCGGGCACGGTCTCCAGGACCTCCTCGGTCAGCGAACTGTAGACGGGGATGCTCCGGGAGCGGTCGGACGGGTCGCACCATTGTCCGTCGATGTAGAACTGCCGTCGCTCCGCAAGGGGCATCGTTCCATCCATTCCGCGCGGTCGCCGCGCCTTGACGTGAGAGGAGTGGCGCCCATACTATGCCCAAATAATGGGAATCATCTACCAGATGATGAGAATGAAGCGAAGGGTGCCACGGTGACCGAGACGACCTCCGATGCCGCTGATCGATCACTGAGCGGCCGACGGATCGTGGTCACCGGCGCGAGCCGAGGCCTGGGACGCGCGATGGCCGTCGCGCTGGCCGGGGCGGGCGCGGAAGTGCACGTCACCGGACGCGACGAGGAAGCACTGGCGACGACGCTCGCGCACATCGCTGCGGAGGGCGGCACGGGCATCGGACACTCCCTCGACGTCACCGATCACGACGCGCAGCGCGCGCTCGCGGAGGCGATCTGGGTCGACGGCCCTGTCGATGCCGTGATCGCCAACGCCGGGATCAGCGTCGTCGGTCCCTCTCGCGACATGACCCGCGCCGATCTGACGCGCATCTTCGAGACGAACGTGATCGGCACCTTCTCCACCCTGCAGACGTTCGGCGCCCGCATGCTCGATCGTGGCACCGGGAAGCTCCTCACCGTCTCCTCCGACATCGGCCTGCGGGGAAGCGCCGGCTGGCTCGCGTACGGCGCGAGCAAGGCCGCCGTGGTGAACATGACCAAGACGCTGGCGTGGGAATGGGCTCCCACGGTCACCGTCAACTCCATCGCGCCCGGCGCTTTCGCCACCGACATCAACAGCCACCTGCTCTCGGTGCCGGAGATCATGCAGGACATCACCGCCACCACACCACTCGGACGTGTGGGCCGCAGCGAGGAGATCGGGCCGCTCGCCGTCTTCCTGTGCGGCGCAGGATCGGACTTCATGACCGGCCAGGTGCTGAGCATCGACGGCGGAATCCAACGATCATGACTGCTCCCGTGCTCTCCGCCCACGGGATCCGCAAGAGCTACCCGGGCGTCACGGCCCTCGCCGGGGTCGACCTCGAACTGCGGCCCGGCGAGATCCACGCCGTGATGGGAGAGAACGGATCGGGCAAGTCGACGCTGCTGTCGATCCTCGCCGGCGCTCAGTCGCCCGATGCCGGGACGATCGCGCTCGATGGCATCGAGCACGACAGCCTCACGCCGAAGAGCGCGCGCGAGCGGGGGGTCGCCCTGGTCCATCAGGAACCGCAACTCGCACTGACGCTCACGGTCGGCGAGAACATCATGCTCGGACGCATCCCGACGGCCAGCGGGCTGGTCGCGTGGAAGGCGATGCACCGCTCTGCGCAGCGGGTGCTCGATCGGCTCGGTGTCGCCATCGACGCCAAGACGCCTGTCGCTGCACTGTCGGCCGGGCGCCGACAACTGGTGGAGATCGCAAAGGGTCTCATCGATGCCCCCCGCGTGCTGCTCCTCGACGAGGCGACGAGCTCTCTCGATGAGAACGACGTCGCCACGCTCTTCGGCGTCCTGCGCTCGCTCAGCGCGGAAGGCGTCGCCATCGCGTTCATCTCACACCGGATGAAGGAGGTCATGGACCTCGCCGACCGTGTGACGGTGCTCCGCGACGGACACTACGTCGCCACGGTGACGGCGCAGGAGACCGACGAGAACCGTCTCGTGTCGATGATGGTCGGCCGCGATCTGTCCACCTACTGGCACAAGGCGCACACGACGCCCGGCGCCGTCGTGCTCGAGATGCGCGGAATCGAGCGCGGCGATCTCCACGACATCAACCTCACCGTGCGCGCCGGCGAGATCGTCGGGCTCGCCGGCCTGGTCGGCAGCGGGCGAAGCGCCGTGCTTCGCACCCTCATGGGGGTGAAGACCCCCGAGGCCGGCGAGATCCTCGTCGACGGCGAACCCGTCCGCATCCGCAGCCCGCGCGACGCCCACCGGCTCGGGATAGGCTACGTGCCCGAAGACCGCAAGAGCGAAGGCCTCGTCATGGGCTGGTCGATCCTGCGGAACTCGGCTCTGGCATCGATGAACGACCGGAGCCCGCTCGCCTTCCTCACGGGCGCCTTCGACCGGGCGAGCCTGGAGCGCGGCTCCCGCGGCCTGCACATCAAGTCCCGAGACGACGAGCAGGTCGTGCGTGAGCTGTCAGGCGGAAACCAGCAGAAGGTCGTCATCACGCGGGAGCTCGCGACTCACCCCAAGGTGCTGCTGCTCGACGAGCCCACCCGCGGCGTCGACGTGGGTGCGAAAGAGGACATCTACGCGCTGCTCTCGACGCTCGTGCAGGACGGCCTCGGCATCCTGCTCGTATCCAGCGAACTCCCCGAGCTCCTCGGTGTGTGCGACCGCATCTACGTCATGTTCTCGGGAAGCACGGTGGCGGAGTTCGACGCCGCGGATGCCACCGAGGAGCTCATCACCTTCCAGTCCTCCGGGGCGCACGAGATTGGAAAGACCCTATGACGGTCCCCATCCGCACCACCCTTCCGACGACGCGTTCGCGGCTGGAGGCGGTGTCCACCCGCTACCTCGGCGTGGGCGCTGCGCTCGTGATCCTCGTGATCGTGATGGCCGTCACTCAGGAGAACTTCTTCACGTACGCCAACGCGATGAACATCCTGCGCACGAACTCCGTGCTGTTCGTCGTCGCCGTCGGACTGACCTTCGTCATCATCTCCGGCGGGCTCGATCTCTCCGTCGGCTCGATGACCGCCCTGGGCGGGGTCTTCCTCGCTTCGATGCTCGCATCGGGGATACCCGCGCTGCTGGCAGTCCTGCTGACCATCGCCGCCTGCACGGCGCTCGGCGCGGTGATCAACGGAGGGCTGATCGCGTACGGCGGATTCAACTTCTTCGTGGTGACCCTCGCGATGCTCGAACTGTTCCGCGGGGCAGCGCTCGTGCTGAGCAACGGCATCCCGACCTCCACGATCGCCCACCCCCTGATCCAGATCCTCGGCGATGGGTCGATCAACGGCTTCCCCATCCCCGTCCTCATCGCCGTCGCCGCCGGCATCGTCGGCTTCGTCGTGCTGCGGTGGACCCGCTTCGGCCGAAGCGTCTACGCGGTGGGCGGCAACGCGACCGCCGCACGCCTGGCGGGCGTGAACGTCGCTCGAGTGCGGTTCTGCGTCTACGCGATCGCCGCCCTGTGCGCCGGCATCGCCGCCATCCTTCTCACGGGACGACTCACATCGTCGCAGCCGGTGAGCGGCGCACAGGGCTTGGAGCTCTCCGCTGCGGCAGCGGTCCTGCTCGGCGGCGCCAGTTTCTCCGGCGGCTCCGGCAACATCGGCGGCACGGCGATCGGCGTGCTGTTCCTCGGCGTCGTCGCGAACGGAATCACCCTCGCCGGCGTGCCCTCGTACTGGCAGGGGATCGCCACCGGCGTCGTCCTCGTCGCCGCCATCGCCCTCGACCGGCTCCGCAACCGGTCGACGCGCGTGTGACATGCACGCGCACCCCCGCACCACCCCGCGGACAACCACCCGAACACCCACCCACGCAGCACCTCACGCACCATCAAAGGAGATCCAGCAGTGAACATCAGCATGCGTCACCTCTCCGGCGGAGCCGCCCTTGTCCTCGCGGCGACGCTCCTCGCCGGCTGCACCGTCAGCACATCGAGCGAGACCCCGGCCGAGACGCCCGCAACGGGCGAGGAGACCAAGGAGTCATACACGGTCGGCATCGCCGGCGCCAACTATGCGATCGAATCCGCACGCGCGCAGTACGAGGCTGTCGCCGCCGGCCTCATCGAGCGCGGCCACAAGCCGGTGTTCCTCGACGCTGCGCTCGACATCAACCAGCAGGTCTCGCAGATCGACCAGTTCGTCGATCAGGGCGTCGACGCGATCGTCGTCAACCTGGCGGGCGATCCCAACGCCGTCGTGGGCTCGCTGCAGCGCGCCGTCGCGGCCGACATCGACCTCTTCGCGATCGGAGCGGTACCGGGCATCGAGGAGATCCTGGTTCAGGTCGACCTTCCCTCCGAAGAGCTCGGCGCCAAGTCGGGAGCGTTCATGTGCGAGGCGACCGGGGGCTCCGGTGAGATCGCCATGATCGAGGCCATCGACATCCCGGTGCTGGCCGCCCGCTGGGATTCCTTCCTCGCGACGATCGAGAGCGAGTGCCCCGACCTGAAGGTCGTCGCGCGCGAGCGGGCGATCCCCGACGACGCCGCGACCGCCCGCCCCATCGCAGAAGACCTCCTCACGCGGTTCCCGCAGCTGAAGGGCATCTGGACGATGGGCGACGGTCCCGCGCTCGGCGCCGGGCTGGCCGTGCAGGCGTCCGGTCGCGACATCGTCGTGACCGGTCTGAATGCCGAGAGTCAGGGCATCGACGGCATCCGCCAGGGCGCGATCACCGCGACGTGGGACCTGCTGCCCACCGACATCGGCCTCCAGCTGGCCGAGCGCATCGCCGACATCCTCGAAGGCGAGTCGGAGCGGCCCACGAGCACCGAGGTGTTCACGGTGAGCGACCTGCCCGAGTGGAACGCCGACAACGCCGACGACTGGAAGGCGTACGAGGAGCGGGTCGAATACCCCGGCATCCAGTGATCCGCGGGCGCACGACAGACTGAGGAGAAGGCCATGAAGGCACTGCTGCTGAACGAAGTGAACACTCCCCTGGAGCTTGTCGACGATCTCGTCGTCGACAAGCCGCGAGAGCACGAGGTGCTCGTGCGCACCGCCGCCTGCGGCGTGTGCCACAGCGACCTGCACTTCCGCAACGGCACGTGGACGACCTTCCCGCTTCCGCTCGTCCTCGGTCACGAGTGCGCCGGCATCGTCGAGGCCGTGGGGGGGGCGGGGGAGGGGAAAGCACCCCCCCCCCCACCCCGGGGGGGGGG
>JAEYVZ010000015.1 GCA_023431405.1 Actinomycetes bacterium | reverse complement strand
ACGCCGGAGCGGCCGCGGCCGCTGCGCGCCAGCGCTTCGACGACGCGGTGGACGACCGCGACCGCGCCGCGCGCGCCGCCATCGCACGCATCCATGACGTCGTCGAGGGAAGCGGCCTCAACGACTCCTTCTGGGACGACGTGGGCGGGGTGTTCCGCGACATCGTCGATTTCGTCGCCGACGCGCTCGAGGCGATCGTCGAGGCGATCGCCGCCGTGCTGCAGGCGATCGCGGTGCTCATCGTGACGGTGCTCGCGGTGCTCGCGGCCGTGCTGCTGCTGGGGCTGCTCGTGCTGACCGCGCTCGCCCTGGCGATCGTGGCGCTTGCGGCGGTCGTGCTGCTCGTCGCGGCGGCGCTCGTGCTGCTGGTGGTCGCGGCGCTGCTGGTGCTCGGTCTGGTCGTCGTCGCCCTCGCCCTGCTGGCACTGGTCGTCACCAGAGTCCTCATCGGCCTGTTCGTCTTCTTCGTCGGCTTCTCCTGGCGGTTCGCCGTCAACCTGCTGCGAGGGATGGACCCCATGGAGGCGCTCGTGCAGGCGGCGATCCCGGCCCTCCTCGCCGCCTTCCCCGAGCTGTGGGCGCTCGTCGCCCTCGCCGTCCGAGAGGAGCGCGGCACCCCCGAGTTCGTCGATGCGCTGCGCCGACCGCGGCGCGAGGACGAATCTCTGTCCACGATGTTCGACGACCTCATCGCCATCGACGCGGCGGGGCACCTCGACCCCGATGACGACTCCGTCAACCACGAGTCGGTGGTGCGCATCATCCCCTTCGTCGGACCTGACGGACAGATCGTGTACCGCGTGCACATCCCGTCGACACAGCAGTGGACTCCCGGCGGAACGAGCGGCAACGACGTCACGAGCGATGTGGTCGCCAAGATGACGCCCGAGCAGCAGACGCAGCTCGAGAAGATGGTCATCGACGCCATGCAGCGGGCCGGCATCCGGCCCGGCGACCATGTCATGCTCGCCGGGTGGAGCCTCGGGGGCATCACCGCCGGCAACCTCGCCGCGGATCCCCGCTTCACGAGCACGTACAACGTGGATGCCATCGCCGTCGCCGGCTCGTCCGTCGACGACCTCGACATCCCCCACTCGATCCGCGTGCTCGACGTGTCGCACGCCAGCGACCCTGTGCCGCGCACGGAGAACCCCTACCGCGGCGACTACTCGGGAGACCCGAACCGCTACCGCATCGACGTGCCCGCCCCCGACCCCGGACAGGGTCTCGGGCACAACGCGGTGCAGTACCAGCAGACCGTGGACGAGCAGGTCACCCGCGGGGCGAGCCCGGTCGGTACCGCCTTCCTCGCCGACGACCCCGATGCCGACGACGGCGTGCAGATCTCGCACTACTTCGGCACCCCCGCCACCTACGGTCCTGACGGCTCCCGCGTCGGCACCTACGACTACGCGTACACGCGTGGCGACTGAAGGGCACGAGACAATGGCATCCATGCGCAGGGTGGGGGAGGGCGGGGCGAGCAGTGTCCGTCCGCGGCCCCGCTCGTTCGTCGCCGCCGTGGCGGGCATGGTGGTCCTCGTCGTCACGGCGCTGGTCGCCACGGCGTGCGCGCCGGCATCCCGAAAGGAACCCGACATGGACAAGACCTCCGTCGTCGCAGCGATCGAGGCGCTCCCCGGCGTCGTGTCGGCCGACGTCGCCGCGTACAACACGGGCCGGCCCGGTGCCTACGCCTTGCGGGTGGCGGTGACGGTCGACGAGCGCGGCCGCGCCGGGCTCGGAGAGGTGGTCGGCGGTGCCGTTCGGGCCGTGGCCGCGGAGATCGGCGACTACGAGAGCGCGACGTTCGAGGTGACAGCCCCCGACGATGCCGGTGAGCCGGTCGTGCTGACCCTCGCCCGCTACCGCGACGCGATCCCCTTCGACGACGGGGAGTACCGCGGCTCCACTCTCACGCTCACGTCGGCCGAGGTCGTCGCGGCGGCGTCGCGATGACCGGCCCCGCCGGCGGCGGCCACGAGGCGCCGGCACTCCGACTGACCCTGCCGGGTGCGTGGCGTGCGCTCCCCCTCGGCACCGACGACGACATCGCCGCGGAGATCTCGGCGTTCGTGCGCGAGCGGTTCGGGCGCCGCGACGACCATGCGGTCCAGCGCGCCCAGCAGCGGCAACGCCTCGCGGAGTCGGCGCGGCGGGCCCGTGACGCCGGCGCCGTGCAGTTCCACCTCTCGCTGCAGGGCCCCGACGGAGTGGCCCTCGCCTCCACCGTCGCCGAGTATCACCCCCGGCTTCCGCTGGCGACCGGCGCAGCGGCACACGAACCCGCCGTCGTCGCCGACGCGCTCGTGCGCGTGCTCGCCCCGGGGGAGACGCCCGCGGGCGGCGACGCCCACTGGGATCGCTTCACGGCGGCCGGCGGTGCGGTGTTCGACCGTGGCGACGGGCTCGTCCTGCGCACCTCTCGGCGCGTGGAGACGGCGCGCGGTGGGCGCGGCGACGACATCCCCTCGGCGATCGTCGACTACTGGCTCACCCGTCCCGGCGCCGCCGGGGTCGTGCTGATCACCTTCACGACCGCGCTCGCCGACCTCGAACCGCTCATCACGGAGCTCTTCGACGCCGTGATCGCCGCCGCGGAGTGGGTGCCGCCGGCCCCGGCATCCGCGGGTCTGCGCGCCGAACTGGGCGCCGGGCGGCGCCGCTGACGGCGGCGATCCCCTCCGCGTTTGCCCACCTTCCCCCAGAGCGCGTATCATTGATCGGGTGTGCGCACTCGCGCGCCATGCGTCGTGCCTCGGCACGGCCCTGGTGGCACAGGCGCTCCACCTCAGGGATCGGTCTGCGAACAGGCCGCCCCCACGGCATATCCACCACACAGCGTCCGGCGTCTTCCGCGCCGTACCGGTGGATCTGTGGTGAAACCACGACCGCTGTCACCGTGCAGCACAACAAGGAGAGAACGTGCCAACCATTCAGCAGTTGGTTCGCAAGGGTCGTTCGCCCAAGGTCTCGAAGACCAAGGCGCCCGCCCTGAAGTCGAACCCCCAGCAGGCGGGTGTCTGCACCCGCGTGTACACGACCACGCCCAAGAAGCCGAACTCGGCGATGCGCAAGGTCGCCCGTGTCAAGCTCCGCAACGGCACCGAGGTCACCGCCTACATCCCCGGCGAGGGCCACAACCTGCAGGAGCACTCGCTCGTGCTCGTCCGCGGTGGTCGTGTGAAGGACCTCCCCGGCGTGCGCTACAAGATCGTCCGCGGCGCCCTGGACACCCAGGCCGTCAAGAACCGTAAGCAGGCTCGCAGCCGCTACGGCGCGAAGAAGGGTTGAGTTAGATGCCTCGCAAGGGACCCGCACCCCGCCGCGCCGTCGTCAACGACCCGGTCTACGGTGCTCCGATCGTCACCCAGCTGGTGAACAAGATCCTCGTCGACGGCAAGAAGTCGCTCGCCGAGTCGATCGTCTACAACGCCCTCAAGGGCGTCGAGGCCAAGAACGGCCAGGATGCCGTCGCGACGCTCAAGAAGGCGCTCGACAACGTCCGTCCGACCCTCGAGGTCAAGAGCCGCCGCGTCGGTGGCTCGACCTACCAGGTGCCCGTCGAGGTCAAGCCGCACCGCGCGAACACCCTCGCGCTGCGCTGGCTCGTGAGCTACGCGAAGGGTCGTCGTGAGAAGACGATGACCGAGCGTCTGCAGAACGAGATCCTCGACGCCTCGAACGGCCTCGGTGCCGCGGTCAAGCGCCGCGAAGACACCCACAAGATGGCCGAGTCGAACCGCGCCTTCGCGCACTACCGCTGGTAACAGCCTTCGTGATGCGGGGGCCGCGACCCGGCCCCCGCATCCACCCCTGATCTCGATCCGGCGCTCCCGCGTCGATTCGAACTCCCGAGAGGAAATGCCCCCGTGGCACAAGAAGTGCTCACCGACCTCAACAAGGTCCGCAACATCGGCATCATGGCGCACATCGATGCCGGCAAGACGACGACGACCGAGCGCATCCTGTTCTACACGGGCGTCAACCACAAGCTGGGCGAGACGCACGACGGCGCCTCGACGACCGACTGGATGGAGCAGGAGAAGGAGCGCGGCATCACGATCACGTCTGCCGCCGTGACCTGCTTCTGGAACAAGAACCAGATCAACATCATCGACACCCCCGGCCACGTGGACTTCACGGTCGAGGTGGAGCGCTCGCTCCGCGTGCTCGACGGTGCGGTCGCCGTGTTCGACGGCAAGGAGGGCGTCGAGCCCCAGTCCGAGACCGTCTGGCGTCAGGCCGACAAGTACGACGTCCCCCGCATCTGCTTCGTCAACAAGATGGACAAGCTGGGCGCCGACTTCTACTTCACCGTCGACACCATCGTCAGCCGCCTGGGCGCGAAGCCGCTCGTGCTGCAGCTGCCGATCGGTGCCGAGAACGACTTCATCGGCGTCATCGACCTCGTCGAGATGCGCGCGCTGGTGTGGCCCGGCGACGCCAAGGGTGACGTGACCATGGGCGCCAAGTACGAGATCCAGGAGATCCCTGCCGACCTCGCCGACCGTGCTGCCGAGTACCGCGAGAAGCTGCTCGAGACGGTCGCCGAGAGCGACGAGGCGCTGCTGGAGAAGTACTTCGGCGGCGAGGAGCTGACCGTCGCCGAGATCAAGGGCGCGATCCGCAAGCTCACCGTCTCCGGCGAGCTGTACCCCGTGCTCTGCGGCTCGGCGTTCAAGAACCGCGGCGTGCAGCCGATGCTCGACGCCGTGATCGACTTCCTCCCGTCGCCCCTCGACGTGCCCGCCATCGAGGCGCACGACCCGAAGGACGAGGAGAAGATCATCGAGCGCCACCCCGACGCGAACGACCCGTTCGCGGCGCTGGCGTTCAAGGTCGCGGTGCACCCGTTCTTCGGCCGCCTCACCTACATCCGCGTGTACTCGGGTCACCTCGACTCCGGCGCGCAGGTCATCAACTCGACCAAGGGCAAGAAGGAGCGCATCGGGAAGATCTTCCAGATGCACGCCAACAAGGAGAACCCGGTCGACTCGGTCACCGCGGGCAACATCTACGCCGTGATCGGCCTCAAGGACACCACCACCGGTGACACCCTGGCCGACCCGAACGCGCCCGTCGTGCTCGAGTCGATGACCTTCCCCGAGCCCGTCATCGAGGTCGCGATCGAGCCCAAGACCAAGGCCGACCAGGAGAAGCTGGGTGTCGCCATCCAGAAGCTCGCCGAGGAAGACCCGACGTTCCGCACCGAGCTCAACCCCGAGACCGGTCAGACGACCATCAAGGGCATGGGCGAGCTGCACCTCGACATCCTCGTCGACCGCATGAAGCGCGAGTTCAAGGTCGAGGCCAACGTCGGAAAGCCGCAGGTGGCGTACCGCGAGACGATCAAGAAGGCCGTCGAGCGTCACGACTACACGCACAAGAAGCAGACCGGTGGCTCGGGTCAGTTCGCGAAGATCCAGTTCGCGATCGAGCCCCTCGAGGTCACGGCCGACAAGACGTACGAGTTCGAGAACAAGGTCACCGGTGGCCGCATCCCGCGCGAGTACATCGAGCCGACGAACCAGGGCTTCCAGGACGCGATGAACGTCGGTGTCCTGGCGGGCTACCCGATGGTGGGCGTGAAGGCGATCCTCATCGACGGCGCCTCGCACGACGTCGACTCCTCGGAGATGGCGTTCAAGATCGCCGGCTCCATGGGCTTCAAGGAGGCTGTCCGCAAGGCCAGCCCGACGATCCTCGAGCCGCTCATGAGCGTCGAGGTGCGTACCCCTGAGGAGTACATGGGCGACGTCATCGGCGACCTGAACAGCCGCCGTGGTCAGATCCAGTCCATGGAGGACGCGGCGGGCGTCAAGGTCGTCCGCGCCCTCGTGCCGCTGTCCGAGATGTTCGGCTACATCGGTGACCTCCGCTCGAAGACCTCGGGCCGTGCGGTCTACTCGATGGAGTTCGACTCGTACGCGGAGGTCCCGAAGGCTGTCGCCGACGAGATCGTCCAGAAGACCAAGGGCGAGTAACCCTTTCCCGACCCGGATGCCGGGGGCCCCGCTCCCGGCATCCACCCAAACTGAATACGGAACTGTCAACTACACTGACAACATCCCCGTAGATCGCCGGTCGCAATCCAGCGCCCGTCGTTCTACACGACCGTCCTGAGGAGGACCCAGTGGCTAAGGCCAAGTTCGAGCGGACCAAGCCGCACGTGAACATCGGAACGATCGGTCACGTCGACCACGGCAAGACGACGCTCACCGCCGCGATCTCGAAGGTGCTCGCCGACAAGTACCCGTCCGCGACCAACGTCCAGCGCGACTTCGCGTCGATCGACTCGGCTCCCGAGGAGCGTCAGCGCGGCATCACGATCAACATCTCGCACGTCGAGTACGAGACCCCGAAGCGTCACTACGCCCACGTCGACGCCCCCGGTCACGCCGACTACATCAAGAACATGATCACCGGTGCTGCCCAGATGGACGGCGCGATCCTCGTGGTCGCCGCCACCGACGGCCCGATGGCTCAGACGCGTGAGCACGTGCTGCTCGCCAAGCAGGTCGGCGTCCCCTACCTGCTGGTCGCGCTGAACAAGTCGGACATGGTCGACGACGAGGAGATCCTGGAGCTCGTCGAGCTCGAGGTCCGCGAGCTGCTCTCGTCGCAGGACTTCGACGGTGACAACGCTCCCGTCGTGCGCGTCTCGGGCCTGAAGGCTCTCGAGGGCGACGAGAAGTGGGTCCAGTCGATCCTCGACCTCATGGAGGCCGTCGACGAGTCCATCCCCGACCCGGTGCGTGACAAGGACAAGCCGTTCCTCATGCCCGTCGAGGACGTCTTCACCATCACCGGCCGTGGCACGGTCGTCACCGGCCGCGCCGAGCGTGGCACGCTGGCCATCAACTCCGAGGTCGAGATCGTGGGTCTGCGCCCGACGCAGAAGACGATCGTCACCGGTATCGAGATGTTCCACAAGCAGCTCGACGAGGCCTGGGCCGGCGAGAACTGCGGTCTGCTCCTGCGCGGCACCAAGCGTGACGACGTCGAGCGCGGCCAGGTCATCGTGAAGCCGGGTTCTGTGACCCCGCACACCAACTTCGAGGGCACGGCGTACATCCTGTCCAAGGAGGAGGGTGGCCGTCACAACCCCTTCTACACGAACTACCGTCCGCAGTTCTACTTCCGCACCACCGACGTCACCGGCGTCATCACGCTGCCCGAGGGCACCGAGATGGTCATGCCCGGCGACACCACCGACATGTCGGTCGAGCTCATCCAGCCGATCGCCATGGAAGAGGGCCTCGGCTTCGCGATCCGTGAGGGTGGCCGCACCGTCGGCGCCGGCACGGTGACGAAGATCCTGAAGTAATTCAGACTGCTCTGAGAGGGGTCGGATCCGAGAGGGTCCGGCCCCTTTCGCATGCCTCGGCGCTCGGCCATGATGAACGCACGCGGCTGCATCCGCCGTCGCGCACCCATTCGTGAGGAGGCCCCATGGGCATCGAAGACGTCGTCAACCAGGGGAAGGACTTCCTCGAGAAGAACAAGGACAAGATCGAGGAGACGTTGACCTCCGACAAGGCGGAGCAGGTGAGTGACAGCGCGCTGGATGCCGCCGCCGAGTTCGTCAAGAAGGTCGCGCCCGACTCCGTCGACGAGAAGGTCGATGGCGTGCGCGACTCCCTCGACTCCAAGATCGGCAACGAGTAGCGCGTCGGGAGCGGTGATTTCCGGAGGAGCGGATGCGGTCGCATCCGCTCCTCCGTCGTCCCGCGCGGCGCAACGCCGCGACACGCCGCGACACGCCGTTCACGACACGCCCGAGTTTGCGACACGCCCGGGCGACACGTAGACTAATCAGGTTCCACATTCCTGCGTGCGCGCAAGCGCGGCGCGGGATCACTGCCAGGGCAGTGCATAGGCGGCGCACCAGCGCAGGGTCCTAGGCCGCGGGCAGCAGAACAACACACCCCGAACCCCCACCTGGAAACAGGTTCCGCACGTGTGCGGGGGAGTCGGGACTGACATCAGAACAGCGGTGCAGCACGCCTCACCGGTATCCACCGGCTGAGGACGAAGTACCCGGCGTAACCGCGCCACGTGCGTCCAATGCCCTCGGGGGACCGAGACGGTAAGACGCGAGAAGAGAGAGAGCAGACAATGGCGGGACAGAAGATCCGCATTCGCCTGAAGTCGTACGACCACGAGGTCATCGACACGTCGGCACGCAAGATCGTCGACACCGTGACCCGTGCGGGCGCGACCGTCGTCGGCCCGGTGCCGCTTCCGACCGAGAAGAACGTCGTGTGCGTCATCCGGTCGCCCCACAAGTACAAGGACAGCCGCGAGCACTTCGAGATGCGCACCCACAAGCGTCTGATCGACATCATCGACCCGACGCCCAAGGCCGTCGACTCCCTGATGCGCCTCGACCTGCCGGCCGACGTCAACATCGAGATCAAGCTCTGAGGACGACGACCATGGCACACATCAACGAGAAGATTTCGAAGGGTCTCCTGGGCACCAAGCTCGGCATGACCCAGGTTTGGGACGAGAACGGCAAGCTCGTTCCCGTCACCGTCATCGAGGTCGCGCCGAACGTGGTCACCCAGGTTCGCACGCCCGAGAAGGACGGCTACAACGCGGTTCAGATCGCCTACGGGCAGATCGACCCCCGCAAGGTGAACAAGCCCCAGACGGCGCACTTCGAGGCCGCCGGCGTCACCCCGCGTCGTCACCTCACCGAGGTGCGCACGGCGGATGCCGCTGAGTACTCGCTCGGCCAGGAGCTCACCGTCGACGCCACGTTCGAGGCCGGTCAGCTGGTCGACGTCGTCGGCACCAGCAAGGGCAAGGGCACCGCGGGTGTCATGAAGCGCCACAACTTCAAGGGTGTCTCCGCTTCGCACGGTGCTCACCGCAACCACCGCAAGCCCGGTTCGATCGGCGCCTCGTCGACCCCGAGCCGCGTCTTCAAGGGCATGCGCATGGCCGGCCGTATGGGTGGCGAGCGCGTGACCGTCCTCAACCTCACGGTGCACGCCGTCGACGCCGAGAAGGGTCTGCTGCTCGTCAAGGGCGCCGTCCCCGGCGCGCGCGGCCGCATCGTCTACGTCCGCAACGCAGTGAAGGGTGCCTGATCATGGCTGACTCGACTCTCGCGCTCGACGTCCACGGCGTGGGCGGCAAGAAGGCCGGCTCGGTCCAGCTTCCCGCCGCGCTGTTCGACGTCAAGACGAACATCCCGCTCATCCACCAGGTGGTCGTCGCGCAGCTCGCCGCGGCCCGCCAGGGCACGCACTCGACCAAGCGTCGTGGCGAGGTCTCCGGCGCCGGCCGCAAGCCCTTCAAGCAGAAGGGCACCGGTAACGCCCGTCAGGGCTCGATCCGCGCGCCGCACATGACCGGTGGTGGCATCGTCCACGGCCCGAAGCCGCGTGACTACTCGCAGCGCACCCCCAAGAAGATGATCGCGGCCGCCCTGCTGGGCGCGCTCAGCGACCGTGCTCGCGGTGGTCGTCTGCACATCGTCGACTCGTTCGGCATCGAGGGCACGCCGTCGACCAAGGCTGCCGCCGCGGTCCTGACCGGCCTCTCCGCCGTCAAGAACGTCCTGGTCGTCATCGACCGCGACGACGAGATCACGATCAAGAGCGTGCGCAACCTCGCGTACGTCCACGTGCTGCCCGTCGGCCAGCTCAACGCCTACGACGTGCTCGTCTCCGACGACATCGTCTTCACCAAGGCCGCCTACGACGCGTTCGTCGCTGCGAAGGCCGGCGCCACCGAGGAGGTCTCGGCATGACCGCCGTGAACAAGGACCCGCGCGACATCATCCTGAAGCCGGTCGTCTCGGAGAAGAGCTACGGGCTCATCGACGAGGGCAAGTACACGTTCCTCGTCGACCCGCGTGCGACGAAGACCGAGATCAAGCTCGCCATCGAGAAGATCTTCGGCGTCAAGGTCGCCGCGGTGAACACCATCAACCGCGTCGGCAAGGCCCGCCGCACCCGTTTCGGCACCGGCAAGCGCAAGGACACCAAGCGCGCCATCGTCACGCTGAAGTCGGGCACCATCGACATCTTCACGGCAGTCGGCTGACGGTCGGGATAGAGGACAACGAACATGGCTATTCGCAAGTACAAGCCCACGACCCCGGGTCGCCGCGGTTCGTCGGTGGCTGACTTCGCCGAGATCACGCGATCGACGCCCGAGAAGTCGCTGCTGCGCCCGCTCTCCAAGTCCGGTGGCCGCAACAACCAGGGCCGCATCACGACCCGTCACATCGGTGGTGGCCACAAGCGCCAGTACCGTGTCATCGACTTCCGTCGCAATGACAAAGACGGCGTGAACGCCAAGGTCGCGCACATCGAGTACGACCCCAACCGCACCGCGCGCATCGCGCTCCTGCACTACTTCGACGGCGAGAAGCGCTACATCCTCGCGCCGAACAAGCTGCAGCAGGGTGACATCGTCGAGTCCGGTGCCGGCGCCGACATCAAGCCCGGCAACAACCTGCCGCTGCGCAACATCCCCACCGGTACGGTGATCCACGCGATCGAGCTCCGTCCCGGCGGTGGCGCGAAGATGGCTCGCTCGGCCGGTGCGTCGGTGCGTCTCGTCGCCAAGGACGGCCCCTACGCCCAGCTGCGTCTGCCCTCGGGTGAGATCCGCAACGTCGACGCGCGCTGCCGTGCGACGATCGGCGAGGTCGGCAACGCCGAGCAGTCGAACATCAACTGGGGCAAGGCCGGCCGCAAGCGCTGGAAGGGCGTGCGCCCGACGGTCCGCGGTGTCGCGATGAACCCGGTCGACCACCCGCACGGTGGTGGTGAGGGCAAGACGTCCGGTGGACGTCACCCCGTCTCTCCGTGGGGTCAGGCTGAGGGTCGCACCCGCCGCCCCAACCTCGAGAGCGACAAGTACATCGTCCGTCGTCGCAACGCCGGCAAGAAGCGCAAGTAGGAGTAGAGGAAGATGCCTCGCAGCCTTAAGAAGGGCCCCTTCGTCGACGAGCACCTGCTTCGCAAGGTCGTCTCGCAGAACGAAGCCGGCACCAAGAACGTCATCAAGACCTGGTCGCGCCGCTCGATGATCATCCCCGCCATGCTGGGACACACCATCGCCGTGCACGACGGACGCAAGCACATCCCCGTGTTCGTGTCCGAGACCATGGTCGGCCACAAGCTGGGCGAGTTCGCGCCCACCCGCACCTTCCGCGGCCACGAGAAGGACGACAAGAAGGGTCGCCGCCGCTGACGCGGGGGCGCTCCAGAGAGGACTAGAGGAGGAGAGACATGGTGGAATCCATCGCACGCGTGAAGCACATCCGCGTGACCCCTCAGAAGGCTCGTCGTGTCGTCGCGCTCATCAAGGGCAAGCAGGCTCAGGAGGCTCTCGCCATCCTGAAGTTCGCGCCCCAGGGTGCCAGCGAGCCGATCTACAAGCTCGTCGCCGCTGCGGTCGCCAACGCCCGCGTGAAGGCGGACAAGGACGGCGAGTTCCTGGACGAGCAGGACCTGTACGTGAAGAACGCGTACGTGGACGAGGGCACGACGCTCAAGCGTTTCCAGCCCCGCGCCCAGGGTCGCGCCTTCCAGATCAAGAAGCGCACGAGCCACATCACGATCGAGCTCGCCACCCCTGAGGTGGACGACGCCGCGACCGTGACCACGACCAAGAAGGCGAGCAAGTAATGGGACAGAAGGTAAACCCGTACGGCTTCCGCCTCGGCATCACCACGGACCACGTGTCGCGTTGGTTCTCCGACTCCACGAAGCCGGGCCAGCGTTACGCCGACTACGTGGCCGAGGACATCAAGATCCGCAACCTCCTGCAGACGCAGCTCGACCGAGCCGGCGTCAGCGGGATCGAGATCGAGCGCACGCGTGACCGCGTCCGCGTCGACATCCACACGGCCCGCCCGGGCATCGTCATCGGTCGCCGTGGCGCCGAGGCCGAGCGCATCCGCGCCGACCTCGAGAAGCTCACCGGCAAGCAGATCCAGCTGAACATCCTCGAGGTCAAGAACCCCGAGGCCGACGCTCAGCTCGTCGCGCAGGGCATCGCCGAGCAGCTCTCGGCTCGTGTGGCGTTCCGCCGTGCGATGCGCAAGGGTCTGCAGGGCGCTCAGCGCGCCGGCGCCAAGGGCATCCGCATCCAGGTCTCCGGCCGTCTCGGCGGCGCCGAGATGAGCCGCTCGGAGTTCTACCGCGAAGGCCGTGTGCCCCTGCACACGCTCCGCGCGAACATCGACTACGGCTTCTACGAGGCCAAGACCACCTTCGGCCGTATCGGCGTGAAGGTCTGGATCTACAAGGGTGACCTCACCAACAAGGAGCTCGCACGCGAGCAGGCCAACCAGAAGCCGGCCCGCGACCGCGGCGACCGTCGTCGTGGCCCCCGCAACGAGGCCCCCGTCGCAGAAGGAGCGTCTGCCTGATGCTTATTCCCCGCAAGGTCAAGTACCGCAAGCAGCACCACCCCGGGCGGTCCGGTCAGGCCACCGGTGGCACGAAGGTGTCGTTCGGTGAGTTCGGCATCCAGGCCCTCACGCCCGCGTACGTGACGAACCGTCAGATCGAGTCCGCTCGTATCGCCATGACGCGTCACATCAAGCGTGGCGGAAAGGTGTGGATCAACATCTACCCCGACCGTCCGCTCACCAAGAAGCCCGCGGAAACCCGCATGGGTTCCGGTAAGGGCTCGCCCGAGTGGTGGGTCGCCAACGTCAAGCCGGGCCGCGTCCTGTTCGAGGTCGCGGGTGTCAACGAGCAGCTCGCTCGTGAGGCACTCACCCGTGCAATCCACAAGCTGCCTCTCAAGGCACGCATCATCAAGCGCGAGGAGGGCGACGCGTAATGGCCGTCGGCACCAAGACGCTCGCCCCGAGCGAGCTCGACACGTTCGAAGACCAGCGTCTCGTCGAAGAGCTGCGCAAGGCCAAGGAAGAGCTGTTCAACCTGCGCTTCCAGTCGGCCACCGGCCAGCTCGAGAGCCACGGCCGCATCCGCGCCGTCAAGCGCGACATCGCGCGCCTCTACACCGTGATCCGCGAGCGCGAGCTGGGCATCCGTGCCACGCCCGCCCCCGCGGAGGGCGCGACGAAGGCGAAGAAGACCAAGGCCAAGAAGGCGGACGCCGCCGACGAGGCCGCGAAGGAAGAGGCCGAGTGATGGCTGAGACTGAGAAGAAGGCGCCCGCCAAGAAGGCGCCGGCCAAGAAGGCCGCCACCGTCGAGGCCCCCGTGGTCGCAGGCCACGAGTCCGCCGAGCACGACGTGCGCGACGCCGGCGCCCGCGGCTACCGCAAGGCCCGTCGTGGCTACGTCGTCAGCGACAAGATGGACAAGACGATCGTCGTCGAGGTCGAGGACCGCGTGAAGCACCCCCTCTACGGCAAGGTCATCCGTCGTACCTCGAAGGTCAAGGCTCACGACGAGGCGAACACCGCCGGCATCGGCGACCTCGTCCTCATCAACGAGACCCGTCCGCTCAGCGCCACCAAGCGCTGGCGTCTGGTCGAGATCCTCGAGAAGGCCAAGTAAGGCCCCGGCCTTCTTGGAACCCAAGGAGTAAGAAGTGATTCAGACTGAGTCCCGCCTGAAGGTCGCCGACAACACCGGCGCCAAGGAGCTGCTCACCATCCGTGTGCTCGGCGGCTCCAACCGTCGTTACGCCGGCCTGGGTGACATCATCGTGGCGACCGTCAAGGACGCGATCCCCGGCGGCAACGTGAAGAAGGGCGACGTGGTCAAGGCCGTCGTCGTCCGTACCCGCAAGCAGACCCGTCGTGCCGACGGGTCCTACATCAAGTTCGACGAGAACGCCGCCGTGATCCTGAAGAACGACGGGGAGCCCCGCGGCACCCGTATCTTCGGGCCGGTCGGTCGTGAGCTTCGTGACAAGAAGTTCATGAAGATCGTCTCGCTGGCCCCGGAGGTCATCTGATCATGGCGAAGATCAAAAAGGGCGACCTGGTTCAGGTCATCACCGGTAAGAAGCAGGACAAGGGCGGCGACCGCGGCAAGCAGGGCAAGGTCCTCGAGGTCCTCATCGAGCAGAACCGCGTGATCGTCGAGGGCGTCAACTACGTCACCAAGCACAACCGCGTGGGCCAGTCTCAGCGCGGCACCAAGACGGGCGGCATCGAGACGATGGAAGCCCCGATCCACATCTCCAACGTCGCCGTCGTCGACCCCTCGACCAAGAAGCCGACCCGCGTCGGCCACCGCGTCGAGGAGCAGACGAAGGATGGCGTGAAGCGCACGGTCCGCGTGCGCTACGCGAAGAAGAGCGGCAAGGACCTCTGAACATGAGCAGCACCACTGCCGCGGCGGCTGGCAAGATCCAGCCCCGCCTGAAGCAGAAGTACCAGAGCGAGATCAAGAAGGCTCTGCAGGAGGAGTTCGGCTACGCGAACGTCATGCAGATCCCCGGTCTCGTGAAGGTCGTCGTGAACACCGGTGTCGGCGAGGCAGCTCGCGACAGCAAGGTGATCGAGGGCGCGGTCGACGACCTCGTCAAGATCACCGGTCAGAAGCCGGTCGTCACGAAGGCCCGCAAGTCCATCGCGCAGTTCAAGCTGCGCGAGGGTCAGGCCATCGGTGCGCACGTGACCCTCCGTGGCGACCGTGCGTGGGAGTTCGTCGACCGCCTCGTCAACCTGGCGCTGCCCCGTATCCGCGACTTCCGCGGTCTGTCCCCGAAGCAGTTCGACGGACACGGCAACTACACGTTCGGTCTCCAGGAGCAGTCGGTCTTCCACGAGATCAACCAGGACAAGATCGACCGCGTGCGCGGCTTCGACATCACGATCGTCACCACGGCGAAGACGGATGACGAGGGTCGCTCGCTGCTGCGTCAGCTCGGGTTCCCGTTCAAGTCGGACGACGCCCAGTAATTCACTCATCGCAGGTCGGCTGACCGTGTAACGGCTGCCGAAACCTCATGAACAAAGGAAACATCACATGACGATGACAGACCCGGTCGCAGATATGCTGACCCGTCTGCGCAACGCGAACTCGGCGCACCACGACACCGTGTCGCTGCCGAGCTCGAAGCTCAAGACGCACATCGCGGAGATCCTCCAGCAGGAGGGCTACATCGCCGGGTGGGAGGTCTCTGACGCCCGCGTCGGCCAGACCCTCACGATGACGCTCAAGTACGGTCCGAACCGCGAGCGGTCGATCGCCGGCATCAAGCGCGTCTCCAAGCCCGGTCTGCGCGTGTACGCGAAGTCGACCGAGCTGCCCACCGTCCTCGGTGGCCTCGGCGTCGCGATCCTGTCCACCTCCTCCGGTCTTCTCACCGACCGTCAGGCCGAGCAGAAGGGCGTGGGTGGGGAAGTCCTCGCCTACGTGTGGTGATCTGACATGTCGCGTATTGGACGTCTTCCCATCGACATCCCCGCCGGCGTGACCGTCGAGGTCTCCGGACAGGATGTCGGCGTCAAGGGCCCGAAGGGCGAGCTCAAGCTCACCGTCGCCAAGCCCATCGAGGTCAAGGTCGAGGAGAACCAGGTCCTGGTCTCGCGTCCCGACGACGAGCGCGAGTCGCGTTCGCTGCACGGGCTCACCCGCACCCTCATCAACAACAACATCATCGGCGTGACCCAGGGCTACTCCAAGGGTCTCGAGGTGGTCGGCACGGGTTACCGCGTGCAGCAGAAGGGCACGTCGGTCGAGTTCGCTCTCGGCTTCTCGCACCCGGTGCTGGTCGAGGCTCCGGCCGGGATCACGCTCACCGTCGAGGGCAACAACAAGCTCACCGTCAGCGGCATCGACAAGCAGGCCGTCGGCGAGGCTGCAGCGAACATCCGCAAGATCCGCAAGCCCGAGCCGTACAAGGGCAAGGGTGTGCGCTACGCCGGCGAGGTCGTTCGTCGCAAGGCCGGAAAGGCTGGTAAGTAATCATGGCTGTGAAGTCGAAGTCCGACGCGCGTGCGCGTCGTCACGCCCGCCTTCGCAAGAAGGTCGTGGGCACCGAGGCTCGTCCGCGTCTGGTCGTCACCCGTTCGGCCCGCCACGTCTTCGTCCAGCTCGTGGACGACAGCAAGGGCCACACGGTCGCCTCGGCCTCGACGCTCGAGACCGACCTGCGCACCTTCGAGGGTGACAAGACCGCCAAGGCCCGCAAGGTCGGCGAGCTCGTCGCCGAGCGTGCCAAGGCCGCCGGCATCTCCGACGTGGTGTTCGACCGTGGTGGCAACCGCTACGCGGGCCGTGTCGCCGCGATCGCCGATGGCGCTCGCGAAGGAGGTCTGAACCTGTGAGCGATGCAGTGAACAACCAGAATGTGGAGAACGAAGTGACCGCCACCGAGCAGACGGCTGCGGCTACGGCTGCTGCCGAAGCGCCCGCCGAGCGCGAGCGCGAGCCGCGTCGCGGTGGTCGCGAGCGCAACCCCAACCGTGACCGCAACTCGCGCGACCGCAACGAGAGCCAGTTCCTCGAGCGCGTCGTGACGATCAACCGCGTGTCGAAGGTCGTCAAGGGCGGCCGTCGCTTCAGCTTCACGGCGCTCGTCGTCGTGGGCGACGGCAACGGTCTCGTGGGCGTCGGCTACGGCAAGGCCCGCGAGGTGCCCCTGGCCATCTCGAAGGGTGTCGAAGAGGCCAAGCGCAACTTCTTCCGCGTTCCCCGCTCCGGCTCCACCATCCCGCACCCCGTGCAGGGTGAGGCTGCCGCCGGAGTCGTGCTCCTCCGTCCGGCCGCCGCCGGTACCGGTGTTATCGCCGGTGGCCCGGTGCGTGCCGTTCTCGAGTGCGCCGGCATCCACGACGTGCTGTCGAAGTCGCTCGGTTCGTCGAACACGATCAACATCGTGCACGCGACCGTCGAGGCGCTCAAGCAGCTCGAAGAGCCCCGTGCGGTCGCCGCGCGCCGTGGCCTGGACTTCGACCAGGTCGCGCCGGCCCGCCTGATCCGTGCCGAGGCTGAGGCCATCAAGGCGCAGAAGGTTGGTGCCTGATGGCTGCCCGTCTGAAGGTTACGCAGGTCAAGTCCAAGGTGAGCGAGAAGCAGAACCAGCGTGACACGCTCCGTTCGCTCGGTCTCAAGCGGATCGGCGACTCGGTCGTCCGTCCCGACGACGCGCAGACGCGCGGTTACGTCAAGACCGTCGCCCACCTCGTGAAGGTTGAGGAGATCGACTGATGGCCGAGAAGGCTGAGAAGACGACCGAAGAGGTCGTCGAGAAGAAGGCGCCCGCCAAGAAGGCTCCGGCCAAGAAGGCTGCGCCCAAGAAGGACGCCGTGACGAAGGATGCTCCCGCGTCGCGCCCCGGCGTGCTCAAGGTGCACCACCTGCGTCCGGTCCCCGGCGCCAACACCGCCAAGACCCGCGTGGGCCGTGGTGAGGGCTCCAAGGGCAAGACCGCCGGCCGTGGCACCAAGGGCACCAAGGCCCGCTACCAGGTGAAGGTCGGCTTCGAGGGTGGCCAGATGCCGCTCCACATGCGTACGCCGAAGCTGCGCGGGTTCAAGAACCCGTTCCGCGTCGAGTACCAGGTGGTCAACCTCGACAAGCTCGCCGAGCTGTACCCGGCCGGTGGCGACGTCACCGTGAGCGACCTCGTCGCCAAGGGTGCCGTCCGCAAGAACGAGAAGGTCAAGGTGCTCGGCACCGGCGACATCTCGGTCAAGCTGAACGTCACCGTCGACAAGGTGTCGGGCTCCGCCGAGCAGAAGATCGTCGCCGCAGGCGGATCGGTCAAGTAGTCACTGGGACAGGGGCCGCCCGGCTCATCCGCCGGGTCGGCCCCTGTTGCCGTACTCTGGATCACGGCATGTCCAGACGTGCCGACGTCCACCTGGAGGAATCACTTGTTCAGCGCCATCGCGCGGGTCTTCCGCACTCCGGATCTCCGGCGGAAGATCGCCTTCACTCTGGCGATCATCGCCATCTATCGCCTCGGTGCGCACGTGCCGACGCCGTTCGTGAACTTCCCGAACGTCCAGTCGTGCCTCGACCAGACGGGTTCGACCGACGGGCTCCTGTCGCTGGTCAACCTGTTCTCGGGCGGAGCACTGCTGCAGCTGTCGATCTTCGCGCTGGGCGTCATGCCGTACATCACCGCGACGATCATCGTGCAGCTGCTGCGCGTGGTCATCCCGCACTTCGAGACCCTCTACAAGGAGGGCCAGGCGGGCCAGAGCAAGCTGACGCAGTACACGCGTTACCTCACGATCGCCCTTGCGCTGCTGCAGTCGACGACGCTCGTCACCGTCGCGCGCTCTGGCCAGCTGTTCCCCACCACCGGTGTGCCCGAGTGTGAAGCGCTCCTCACCGAAGAAGCCTGGTGGGCTCAGCTCCTCATGATCATCACGATGACGGCCGGCACGGGCCTCATCATGTGGTTCGCCGAGCTCGTCACCGAGCGCGGTGTCGGCAACGGCATGTCGATCCTCATCTTCACCTCGATCGCCGCGACCTTCCCGGCCGCCCTGTGGGCGATCCAGGCCTCCAACGGCTTCGAGGTCTTCCTCCTCGTGCTGGCGGTGGGAATCGCCGTCGTCGCGCTCGTCGTGTTCGTCGAGCAGTCGCAGCGGCGCATCCCCGTGCAGTACGCGAAGCGCATGGTCGGCCGCCGCACGCTCGGCGGCACCAACACGTACATCCCGATCAAGGTGAACATGGCCGGTGTCGTGCCCGTCATCTTCGCGTCGTCGCTGCTGTACATCCCTGCACTGATCGCACAGTTCAACCAGACGCCGGATGCCGACGGCAACGTGCCCGGGTGGGTCACCTGGATCCAGCAGTACTTCACGACCGGTGACTCGCCGATCTACATGCTCGTGTACTTCCTGCTGATCATCGGGTTCACCTACTTCTACGTCGCGATCACGTTCAACCCGGTCGAGGTCGCCGACAACATGAAGAAGTACGGCGGCTTCATCCCCGGCATCCGTGCCGGTCGTCCCACCGCCGAGTACCTGGACTACGTGCTCACCCGCATCACGCTGCCCGGCTCGATCTACCTCGGTCTCATCGCGCTTCTGCCCCTCATCGCGCTGGCGACGGTGGGAGCGAACCAGAACTTCCCGTTCGGCGGCGCCTCGATCCTCATCATCGTGGGTGTGGGGCTGGAGACCGTGAAGCAGATCGACGCCCAGCTGCAGCAACGACACTACGAAGGACTTCTGCGATGACACGTACCCCCGCACGCCTCCTCATCATCGGCCCCCAGGGGTCGGGCAAGGGAACGCAGGGGGTGCGGATCGCGGAGGCCCTGGGCATCCCCGCCGTCTCGACGGGAGACGTCTTCCGCGCGAACGTCAAGGAGGGCACGCCTCTCGGGCAGCAGGTCAAGGCGATCATCGACGCCGGCGACCTCGTGCCTGACGAGCTCACCGGAGCCATCGTGCGCGACCGCCTCCAGCAGGACGATGCGACGGGAGGGTTCCTTCTCGACGGGTATCCGCGGAACCTCCGTCAGGTGTCCGACCTCGATGCGTTCCTCGACGGCCGCGACGCGCAGCTGACGGCGGTCATCGAGCTGTCGGTGCCGCGGGAGGAGTCGATCTCTCGTCTTTCGCTGCGTGCGGCCGAGCAGGGCCGTGCCGACGACAACGAGGAGTCGATCGCCCGCCGGCTCGCGATCTACGAGTCGGAGACCGCGCCGATCCTCGACGTCTACCGTGAGCGGGGGATCGTCGACTCGGTCGACGGCGTCGGCTCACTCGACGAGATCACCGAGCGGATCACCGCCGCTCTCGCGGCGCGCGGCATCACGGCCTGATCGTGGGGCTCCGCCGCTCCCTGTACAAGACTCCTGCGCAGCTGCGCTCGATGGTCGAGCCCGGACGCATCACTGCGGCCGCGCTCGAGGCGGTGCGCGCGCGAGTGGCGGCGGGAGTGACCACCGCGGAGCTCGACGCCGTCGCCGCCGAGGTGATCCGCTCTCGCGGCGCCGAGTCGAACTTCCAGCTCGTGCGCGGCTACCGTCACACGACCTGCATCTCCGTGAACCAGGAGGTCGTCCACGGCATCCCCGGCGATCGGGTGCTCGGCCCCGGCGACATCGTCTCGATCGACGCCGGCGCCCAGTTCCAGGGCTGGAACGGCGACAGCGCCATCACGGTCGTGATCCCCGATCCGGAACGGCCGGAGCTCGTGGCCGCCCGGCAGCGACTGTCGGACGTGACCGAACGGTCGCTGTGGGCTGGCATCGCCGCGCTCGCCTCCGCGGGGCGTGTCGGCGAGGTCGGCGACGCCGTGCAGACGTCGATCGAGTCGTCGGGGGAGGGGTACGGCATCCTGCGCGACTACGTCGGCCACGGCATCGGCCGCCGGATGCACGAGGGCCCGACCGTCTTCAACTACCGTGTGGCCGATCTCGGTCCCGCCGTCCGCCCGGGCCTGTGCCTCGCGATCGAGCCGATGGTCGTCGGAGGTTCGGAGGCGACGTTCGTCGAGGACGACGACTGGACGGTGTCCACGGTCGACGGCAGCGACGGATGCCACTGGGAGCACAGCGTCGCCGTGCACGAGGGGGGCGTGTGGGTGCTGACGGCGCTCGACGGGGGAGCGGCAGGTCTCGCCGCCTTCGGTGTGACGCCCGTTCCGATCCCCTGACGGCTCGGGGTCTTCCGCGGACGCGGACCGTCTCCCGGACGCGCGAACAGGCGCGAGATATTCACGGACGCGCGCACACGAGACACAAAGGGTCGAGTGGGACAATGGGAGTCCCGGTCGTACCGTGATCGGAGAAAGAGGCAGGGGAATGGCGCAGGCATCCGCCGGCAAGACCAACTGGTTCGCGATCTGGACGAGCGTCGCTGTCGTCGCGGTGATCGCGATCGTCGTGGCGATCGTCGTCGCGATGAACAACGCGGCGAGCTCACCGGGCGTGCAGCCCGAGTCGGGGGGCATCAACCAGGAGACCGGCGCCATCTCGTTCGGCGACGGACCCGACACCGTCACGACATGGGTCGATTTCATGTGCCCCGCCTGCAACCAGTTCGAGCAGCTCGAGGGAAAGACCATCGCCGGTCTTGTCGATGACGGGAGCATCACCCTGGAGGTGCAGCCGGTCGCCATCCTCGACCGCTTCTCGCAGGGCACGGAGTATTCCAGCCGCGCCGCAGCCGCGATGTATGCGGTCGCCGAGGCCGACCCCGACAACGCGTACGCCTTCTTCACCGCGCTGTTCGAGAATCAGCCGGCAGAGCAGACGCCGGGTCTCACCGACGAGGAGCTCGTGCAGGTCGCGCGTGACGCCGGCGTCGACGTGACGACCGAGTTGGAAGACGCGATCATCTCGCAGAAGTTCCTCGACTTCGCCAAGAGCCAGAAGCTTCCGGACGGTGCCCGCGGCACCCCCACGCTCGCGGTGAACGGCGAGCTCGTGCAGATCACGGGTGACCCGCAGACCGATATCGTGGCGCGTCTCGCGGGCTGACCCGGTCCCGGACGACACTCGCGCGGCGGGTACGGGCCGGTTTGCCGGACGCGTATCTATCACGTACACTGAATCTTTGGTGCCTTGCGCCTTCATTGGCGTGTCGAAGCACCGAATCCCATCCACCCGCAGACCGACCGGTCTGCACAAGCGTCAGCGAGGCTATGGCTAAGAAAGACGGTGTCATCGAGATCGAAGGCACGGTGTCCGAGGCGCTCCCCAACGCGATGTTCCGCGTTGAGCTCACCAACGGACACAAGGTGCTCGCCACGATCTCCGGAAAGATGCGGCAGAACTACATCCGCATCATCCCCGAGGACCGTGTCGTCGTGGAGCTCTCGCCCTACGACCTCACCCGCGGGCGCATCGTCTACCGCTACCGCTAGACCGGTCGAGAAGTAACACCCCGTCCGGCGGCGACGTGCCGCCCGGACGCCGGTGAAGACAGCGAAACAGGAAATCATGAAGGTCAACCCCTCCGTCAAGCCCATCTGCGACCACTGCAAGGTCATCCGCCGCCACGGCCGCGTCATGGTCATCTGCAAGTCCAACCCGCGCCACAAGCAGCGCCAGGGCTGACACAGCGGATGCCACGGCATCCGCTTTCGCAGGCTCACAACTCAATACGCATACAGGCAGGTTCAGAACCTCTTCGGAGGGGACACCCCGGGGCGGAGGCCCGGGCACCGATCCTGCTCCACACCTCCACCAACTCCTAGGAGAACCGCATGGCACGTCTTGCCGGCGTTGACATCCCGCGCGACAAGCGCGTGGTGATCGCCCTCACCTACATCTACGGCATCGGCCGCACCCGCTCGGTCGAGATCCTGAAGGCCACCGAGATCGACGAGTCGATCCGCGTCAAGGACCTCAGCGACGACCAGCTGGTCGCACTGCGCGACTACATCGAGGGCAACTACAAGGTGGAAGGTGACCTCCGCCGCGAGGTGGCCGCCGACATCCGCCGCAAGGTCGAGATCGGCTCGTACGAGGGCCTCCGCCACCGTCGTGGCCTGCCCGTGCGCGGCCAGCGCACCAAGACGAACGCGCGTACCCGCAAGGGCCCCAAGCGCACCGTCGCCGGCAAGAAGAAGGCCGGCCGCAAGTAATCGCGGGCCCGAAGGTTTAGGAGAGAACACAAATGGCACAGGCCAAGTCCGCTGCGCGCAAGCCGCGCCGCAAGGAGAAGAAGAACATCGCGCTGGGCCAGGCCCACATCAAGTCGACGTTCAACAACACGATCGTCTCGATCACCGACCCGTCCGGCGCTGTCATCAGCTGGGCCTCGTCGGGTGGCGTGGGCTTCAAGGGCTCGCGCAAGTCGACCCCCTACGCGGCCGGCATGGCCGCCGAGTCGGCTGCCCGTCAGGCCGCCGAGCACGGCGTCAAGAAGGTCGACGTCTTCGTCAAGGGTCCCGGCTCGGGCCGTGAGACCGCGATCCGCTCCCTGCAGGCCGCAGGCCTCGAGGTCGGCTCCATCCAGGACGTGACCCCGCAGGCCCACAACGGCTGCCGTCCGCCCAAGCGCCGCCGCGTCTGATCTTCGGATGCCGGGACCACCGTTCGCGGTGGGTCCCGGCATCCGCCATGAACAACTCAACACACCTCAGAACACACGCGTGTCATATAGCGGGCACGCGACTGAAAGGAACACATAGTGCTCATCGCACAGCGTCCCACTCTGACCGAGGAGAAGATCGGCGAGTTCCGCAGCCGCTTCGTCATCGAGCCGCTGGAGCCCGGCTTCGGCTACACGATCGGCAACGCGCTGCGTCGCAGCCTGCTCTCCTCGATCCCCGGCGCCGCCGTCACCAGCATCCGCATCGACGGGGTGCTGCACGAGTTCAGCACCATCCCCGGAGTCAAGGAGGATGTCACCGAGATCATCCTCAACATCAAGCAGCTGGTCGTCTCCAGCGAGCGCGATGAGCCCATCACCGCCTACCTGCGCAAGACCGGCGCCGGCGAGGTCACCGCGGCCGACATCTCGGCTCCGGCCGGCGTCGAGGTGCACAACCCCGAGCTCGTCATCGCCACGCTCAACGACAGCGCGCGCTTCGAGCTCGAGCTGACGATCGAGCGTGGCCGTGGCTACGTGTCGGCGACGCAGAACCGCAACGAGTACGCCGAGGCCGGACAGATCCCGATCGACTCGATCTACTCGCCCGTGCTCAAGGTGAGCTACCGCGTCGACGCGACCCGTGCCGGGGAGCGCACCGACTTCGACAAGCTCGTCCTCGACGTGGAGACCAAGCCCTCCATCGACCCGCGTGATGCCGTCGCTTCCGCCGGCCGCACGCTGGTGGAGCTGTTCGGTCTCGCCCGCGAGCTGAACGTCGAGGCCGAGGGCATCGAGATCGGCCCCGCGCCGGTCGAGCAGGTGCTCACCAACGAGCTGTCGATGCCGATCGAAGACCTCGACCTGTCGGTGCGTTCGTACAACTGCCTCAAGCGCGAGGGCATCAACACCGTCTCCGAGCTCGTCGCCCTCTCGGAGACGCAGCTCATGAACATCCGCAACTTCGGTCAGAAGTCGGTCGACGAGGTGCGCGACAAGCTCGTCTCGCTCGGCCTGTCGCTGAAGGACTCGGTTCCCGGGTTCGACGGCGCGCACTTCTACGGCGGCTACGACGACGAGACCCTCTGAGCGGACTCCGGTTCCACCGGATCTCTCGCCTGACCTTTTTCAACTGGAGTAACTGACATGCCCAAGCCCACCAAGGGTCCCCGCCTCGGAGGCGGCCCCGCCCACGAGCGTCTGCTGCTTGCGAACCTCGCCGCCGCGCTCTTCACGCACAAGTCGATCAAGACGACCGAGACCAAGGCCAAGCGCCTGCGTCCGCTCGCCGAGCGACTGATCACGTTCGCCAAGCGCGGTGACCTGCACGCGCGTCGTCGCGTGCTGTCGGTCATCGGAGACAAGGAAGTCGTGCACGTCCTGTTCTCCGAGATCGCGCCGCTGGTCGCGGACCGTGAGGGCGGCTACACCCGCATCACCAAGGTCGGCAACCGCAAGGGTGACAACGCGCCCATGGCCGTCATCGAGCTCGTGCTCGAGCCGGTGAACCCGAAGCCGAAGTCGGCCAAGAAGTCGGCTGCGGCTGCTCCCGCCGCTGAGGAGACTCCCGCTGAGGAGACTCCCGCCGAGGAGACCCCGGCCGCCGAGGCCGGCGCCGAGTCGCAGGAGGAGGGCGCTGCCGCCGAGGCCGCCGCCGAGGACGCCGTCGAGGCGCCCGCCGACGAGAAGGCCGAGGAGGCCAAGGCCGAGTAAGCCTTGTGCATCGTCTGAACGAAGCCCGCATCTTTCGAGGTGCGGGCTTCGTCGTTGCGGCGACGGCCCCCTCGTGCCCCCCGGAGCGCCGTTCGCCGCGGGCGGCGCGACTAGGCTGGCGCGGTGACCGTGCAGAACCCGAATGACAGCCTGCTGGCCCGCCTCGGCGACGTGACCGGCCCGGTGCTGCCCACCCACCCCGCCGTCGCGCAGTGGCGCACGGCGACCCGCGACGACATCGATGCGATCCACTCCGTTCACGCGGCCGCCGATGCCGTCGATCATCCGACATGGACGACCCCGCGCGAAGACGTCGTCGACACGTTCGAGATGAGCCACATCGACCACGGGCGCGACACGGTCCTCGGATTCAGCGACGACGGAACGCTCGTGGTGTTCTCGAGCGCGTTCCTCCACCCGTCACGCGACGGCCGTCTCACGGTGACGATCGGCGGCGCGGTCCATCCCGCATGGCGGCGGCGGGGGATCGGATCGGCGGCCCTCGGGTGGTCGCACGCGCGCGCCGTGCAGCAGTTGGCGGAAGCGATCCCCCGGGTGGAGCCCGGTGACTGGGCTCTGGAGCTCAAGATCTACGCCGAGGAGTCCACTCCCGACGTGGCGGCGATCGCCGCGCCATACCGTTTCGCCGTGGAGCGTTGGTTCTCGACGATGGTACGCACCATGGACCGGCCCGTGCCTGCGCTCGAACCGCTCGACGACATCACGATCGTCGCCTACACGCCCGACCGGGCACTCGACGTGCTCGCAGCCCGCAACGATGCGTTCCGCGATCACTGGGGGAGTCTGCCGACGGCAGAGGAGAGCTGGCGACGATTCGTCGACGGGGAGTTCCTCCGTCCCGACCTCTCCCGCATCGCCCTCGACGCCTCGGGCGCGGTCGTCGCGCTGTGCCTGGCATCCGTCAACGAGGATGACTGGGCGGCGCTGGGGGCCTCGCATGCCTACATCGATCTCATCGGGGTCGTCAGAGCGCACCGTGGTCGGGGCCTCGCCCCGCGCGTGATCGCGGCGTCGCTCGCCGCGATCGAGGCCGCCGGGCTGGAGAAGACCGTGCTCGATGTGGATACGGCCAGCCCCACCGGCGCCAACACCCTGTACGAGGGGCTGGGGTTCGTCGCCACAGAGCGGTCGATGGCGCTCGTCGCCCGCTTCTGAGCGAGATGCGCCCGGCGTGCGGGCGCTGAGTGTGAGAGCGCTCCGGGTGTGCAGAGGGCGTCCGATGCCGACAGACTGGGGGAATGGACACGCGCACTCTCGTGATCGGTGAAGCTCTGATCGACATCGTCGAGGGGAGCGAGGTGCGCGAACTCGTCGGGGGAAGCCCCGCCAACGTGGCGGTGGGCCTCTCGCGGCAGGGGCACGATGTGCGGCTGCTCACCCGCATCGGACGCGACGATCGCGGTGCGCGCATCGCCGAGCATGTCGCGGCGGCGGGGGTCGCACTCACCGCGGAATCGTGGGGCGACGGCCCCACCTCGACCGCGGTCGCGCGCCTGAGGGCAGACGGCTCGGCCGAGTACGCCTTCGACATCGACTGGACGATCCCCGCACCCGACCTGCACGGCATCGGACTCCTCCACACCGGGTCGATCGCCCTCTTCCTCGAACCCGGCGGCGAGACGGTGCTCGATGCGCTGCAGCGGGCGGCGGGGTCCGCCGTCGTGACGCTCGACCCGAACATCCGCCCCGCGCTCGTCGGCGACCGCCGTGCCGCCCTCGTGCGCTTCGCGCAGGCTGCGGCATCGGCCGACCTCGTCAAGCTCAGCGACGAGGATGCCGCGTGGCTGTATCCCGACCTGCTTCCGGAGGAGGCTCTCGCAGAAGTCGCCACGTACGGGCCGCGCGTCGTGGTCATCACGCGGGGGAGCGAGGGCGCGACAGCGCTCGGCCCCGGCGGCATCGTCGACGTGCCGGCGATCGACGTCGACGTGATCGACACGATCGGCGCGGGCGATGCCTACATGGCCAGCCTCATCTCGAGCGCGCTCGACGATCCCGAGCTGTTCACCTCGGGAGCCGCCCTCACGCGCGCGCTGCGTCGCGCGGCGGTCACTGCGGGCATCACGGTGGCGCGTGCCGGCGCCAACCCGCCGCTGCGCTCCGAGGTCGACGCGGCGTTCTGACGCCGGGGTGCGACCGGCCGCGGCATCCGCGCTGGGTAGGCTGTCGGGGTGCGCCTGCGCTTCGATCTCGCCTACGACGGCACCGGCTTCCGCGGCTGGGCCCGCCAGCCGGGACTGCGCACCGTGCAGGGAACCCTCGAAGCGGCGATCAGCCGCATCCTGGGGGGCGACCCGCAGCTGGTGGTGGCCGGGCGAACGGATGCCGGCGTCCACGCCTCCGGGCAGGTCGCGCATCTCGATCTGACGGAGGCGCAGCAGCAGCGGCTGCGCAAGGCCCGCGACCCCGATCCTGCAGCGCTCGCCGCGCGCCTGACGGGCGTGCTCGGCCAGTATCCGGATGTCGCGGTGCACCGCACCCGCATCGCCCCCGAAGGCTTCGATGCCCGGTTCTCCGCGGTGTGGCGTCGCTACTCGTACCGCGTCGCCGACCGCGTCGCCGGCTACGACCCGCTCGAACGCGTGCGGACGACGAGCGTCAATGCCGCCCTCGACGTCGAGGCGATGGATGCCGCCGCCCGCTCGCTCATCGGACTCCACGACTTCGCCGCGTACTGCAAGTGGCGCGAGGGGGCGACGACCATCCGCACGCTCCTCGAGTTCGACTGGCATCGCGATCCCGACGGCATCCTCATCGCGAACGTGAAGGCCGACGCCTTCTGCCACAGCATGGTGCGGGCCCTTGTCGGCGCGTGCGTGGCGGTGGGGCAGGGCCGGCTCGATGTGCGCGACGTGCTCGACATCCGGGATGCGCGGGAGCGCACGAGCGAGACGAAGGTGCTGGCGGCGCGCGGCCTGACGCTGACCGAGGTGGGGTACCCGGCCGACGAGCTGCTCGCGCAGCGGGCCGAGCAGACGCGCGCACGCCGATCGCTCGACGAGGATTGAGCAGGTCATCGGCTGGTTCATAACCTCAGCGCCTAGGCTGGAGTCCGGCATGAAGGTCATCTCGTACAACCTCAACAAGCACAAGGCGGCTGACGAGCTCGAGCAGCTCGTCAGCGACCATGCAGCCGACATCCTTTGCCTTCAGGAGGCCGACTCCGAGGACCTCCCGCAGGAGCTCGCCGGTCTCCAGTTGGCGGAGGCGACGGTGCGCAATCGGCTGGGGCTCGCCGTCTACCACCGGGCGAACACGTTCACCACCGTCGAGGTGCGTTCGCTCGCCCTCAAGAAATCGCTCCACGACCGTGTGCTCAAGCCTGCCGAGGAGCGGATGCTGGGTGTGCGGATGCGCGACATCGATCACGGCAGCGAGTTCATCGTGGCGAGCTTCCACGCGGCGCCGCTGACGGCGCTGAACTCCCTGCGCCGCAAGCAGATCCATGCCGCGCTCGAAGAGCTCGCGACGCTCGGGCCCGACCTGCCGATCCTCATGGTCGGCGACTACAACTACCCCGTGTTCAAGGAGAACCTCGGGCAGAAGGTGCGCGACGCGGGTTACGAGCTGACGCTGAGTGACGTGCGCACCTACACGCGCTACAAGTTCTTCCGCGGCCACTACGACTTCGCTACGAGTGTGGGCTTCGCGATCGACAGCATCACGACGCTTCCGCAGGGGCGCAGCGACCATCTCCCCATCTTGATCTCGGCGGAGCCCGCGCCGCGGCGCTGAGCGGCCGCACGCGTCTGTGTCGTGGTCGTTTATCCCGGCGCGCTGACCCACCGCGCTCGGCCGATGACCGGTAGCGTGACGGTGAGAGAGATCTCCCGATGGAGGGATGAACCATGAGCGATCTGATCATCGTCGGAGTCACCGGTGCGCCGGTGTCCACGCGCGTCGTCGACTGGGCGATCGCCCGGGCCGTGGAGCGCAGGCAGCCCATCGCCCTCCATTCGATCGTGGGTGGGGTGCTCGGCGCCGTCGGAGAGGATGCCGTGCTCGTGCACGCCCTGGAGGCGACCCGCGCACTCGTGGAGACGCACGCGCAGCGCGTGCGCGCGGCCGGCGTCGAGGTCTCGGTGCACGTCGAGGCGGGCAACCCCATCGCCGTGCTCACCAAGGCGAGCGAGTCGGCCGGGCTGCTGGTGATCGGCAGCGACTATCGCGGTCCGGGGTCCGGCAAGGCGCGCGGCGCGCATGGCATCCGCATCGCCGCCGCGGCGACCTGCCCGGTCGTCGTGGTGCCCGATGTCGATACCGAGGAGCGTCACGGCGTCGTCGTCGGCGTGGACGGGTCGGAGGTCTCCGAGCAGGCGGTGCGGTTCGCGGCCGCAGAGGCCGACAGGCTGGGAGAGCCGCTCATCGCCGTGAGCGTGTGGACGCCGCTGCAGGCGCCCCGCAACGACCTGGCCGTCTACCCGGAGCTCTACCTCACGAACATGCAGGCGGCGACCGAGGAGATCCAGGCGCTGGCCCTGGCCGGGATCGCCGTCGACCACCCCGACCTCGAGGTCGTGCGGCGTGTCGAGCGAGGCTACCCCTCGCACGTGTTGAACGAGGTCGCTGCCGACGCGCGACTGATGGTGGTCGGCACGCACGGCCGGGGAGCGATCGCCCGCTTCCTGCTCGGATCGATCAGCCAGGAGGTGCTGGCGCACCTGGCGACCGTCACCGCCGTCGTTCGCTGACGGCGAGACGCGGCGGCGACGCGCGCCCGGCTACGGGCGCCCGACTACCGGACGGGAGCCGTGCCCGCCGAGGTGCGGCCCGAAGTCGTGTAGCCGGCCTTCTTCCCGACCACCTTGACCTTGATCACCGCTCCGCGGTCGGCCTTCGTGAGCACGTACGTCGACTTCGTCGCCTGCTTCACGAGCGTGCCGTTGCGGTACCAGCGGTAGGAGAAGGTCGTGCCGCTGGTCCAGGTGCCGCGCTTGGCGGTGAGGGTCTTCCCGACGGCGGGGGTCCCTGCGATCTTCGGGGTCGAGGTGGCGAGCGTGCTCGGCTTCGCGATCTTGGGCGTCGGCTTGGACACCTTCGCGGTGGAGGAGTACCCCACCTTCGTGCCGGTGATCTTGACCTTGACGGACTTGCCGGCGTCGGCGGTCTTGGGCACGTATGCGCCCGCGTTCGCGCCGGACACCGCCTTGCCGTCGACGTACCACTGGTAGCGCAGCTTCGTTCCGGTGGTCCATGTGCCCGGCTTCGCGACGAGCTTCACGCCCGCCTTGGCGGTGCCGGCGATGGCGGGAGTCGACGCCTTGAGGGTCTTGTACCCGCCGAAGACCTGCGTGTAGTACGGCTGTCCGCTCTCGCTGCACGCGACGCCCACCCCGATGTGGGTGAACGAGGTGCGCAGGATGTTGGCCCGGTGGCCGGGGCTGTCGAGCCAGGCCCGGGTGACGGCCGACGGGCTGTACCCGTAGGCGACGTTCTCGCCCGCGGCAGACCAGCCGGCCGGGATCTGCGAGGTGTAGCGGGGGTTGTGGCTCATCGTGTTCGCGTCGGCCTGCCGCTTCGACCAGCCGACAGCGACGTTGTCGAGGTCGGTGTTGACGCGCAGCGCCTTCAGTCCCGCGCGGTCGCGCGCCGCATTGACGTCGGACACGATGCGGCTGCGGGCCTCGTTCAGCGTGTACGAGGTGCACGCGGATGCGGGTTCGGCGGCGACCGCGGGCGCGGCGGGGGCGGCGACGGCGAGGGACGCGACGAGGGTGGCGGTGGCCGCAACGACGCCGAAGCGTCGCCAAAGGCGAGCGTTCACGGTGATCCTCCGGGGGGAAAGGATTACTTTTGAAGTCCCATTCGTACCACACGCAACACGCGACACACCATTCTCAATGTCCATTTTTCTTGCCGGTCGGGTGTATCCGGGCCTCGGAGCATCGAGCGGTTTGGTCCCGGCATTCGGATGACGTAGACTGATCCCTTGGTGTGCGGCTCTGCTGACCCGGCACCACGAACGTGAGCCCTCCACTGGCGCTGTTCCCCGCGAACCGCCCCGGAGTGGGATTCACGAACCTCTCCGTTCGATCAAGAAAGCAGCACTACTGTGACGCGCACCTACACGCCCAAGGCTGGTGAGACCCAGCGCGAGTGGCTGGTCATCGACGCGAGCGACGTCGTCCTCGGACGCCTCGCCTCGCACGCGGCGGCCCTGCTCCGCGGCAAGCACAAGCCGACCTTCGCCAACCACATCGACACAGGTGACTTCGTCGTCATCGTCAACGCCTCGAAGGTGGCGCTGACGGGCCAGAAGCTCCAGAAGAAGATGGCCTACCGTCACTCGGGCTACCCGGGCGGGCTCACGGCCACCTCCTACGCCGAGCTGCTCGAGAAGAACCCCGTGCGGGCCGTCGAGAAGGCCGTCCGCGGCATGCTCCCCAAGAACAGCCTGGGACGCCAGCAGCTGTCGAAGCTGAAGGTCTACGCCGGTGCCGAGCACCCGCACGCGGCCCAGCAGCCCACCCCGTACACCTTCGACCAGGTCGCCCAGTAAGCGCCGCCGAAACAGACTGAGGACAACCCATGGCCCAGAACAGCAATGCGGCACCTGTCGCTGACTCCCTCGAAGAGACCCCCGAGAACTACACCACCGAGACCCCGGCCTCCGAGGCCGCTGCCGCTCCGCGCCCCGTCCTGTCGGTGTCGGGCGCTGCCGTCGGTCGCCGCAAGCAGGCCATCGCCCGCGTGCGTGTCGTCCCCGGCTCGGGCTCGATCACGGTCAACGGCCGCACCCTCGAGGACTACTTCCCCAACAAGCTGCACCAGCAGCTGATCAACGACCCGTTCACGGTGCTCGACCTCGTCGGCTCGTACGACGTGATCGCCCGCATCTCGGGCGGTGGCGACTCCGGTCAGGCCGGCGCTCTGCGCCTGGGCATCGCCCGTGCGCTCAACGAGATCGACCCCGAGAACAACCGCCCGACGCTCAAGAAGGCCGGCTTCCTCTCGCGCGACGCCCGTGTCATCGAGCGCAAGAAGGCTGGTCTCAAGAAGGCCCGCAAGGCGCCCCAGTACTCGAAGCGCTAATTCTTCGTGGCGCTGTTCGGTACGGACGGTGTGCGGGGGCTGGCCAACGGCCCCCTCACCGCCGACCTCGCGCTCTCCCTGGCCCAGGCGACAGCTGTCGTCCTGGGCCAGGGGCGTATCGCCGAGGCTCGCAAGGCGGCAGGCAAGCGCCTGACCGCCGTCGTCGCCCGTGATCCTCGCATCTCGGGCCAGTTCCTGAGCGCCGCCGTCGAGGCGGGGCTCGCGTCATCCGGGGTCGATGTGCTCGACGCGGGAGTCCTCCCGACGCCCGCAGCCGCCTTCCTCATCAATGACATCGACGCAGATTTCGGCGTCATGATCTCGGCGTCGCACAACCCCGCCGACGACAACGGCATCAAGATCTTCGCTCGCGGCGGGGTCAAGCTGCCCGACGCCGTCGAGCGTCGCATCGAAGAGGCCATGAGCGGGGAGAAGCTCCGGCCCACCGGCGGCGACGTCGGCCGGGTGACACGTTTCTCGGATGCCGAAGACCGGTACGTCCTGCACCTGCTCGCATCGCTGCCTCACCGCCTCACGGGCCTGCACGTGGTGCTCGACTGTGCTCACGGTGCCGCCTCGGGCGTCTCCCCTGAGACGTTCCGCAATGCGGGGGCGAAGGTCACGGTCATCGGCAACGATCCCGACGGCCTCAACATCAACGACGGGTACGGCTCCACCCACCTCGACCGGCTGGCCGCCGAGGTCGTGCGTGTGGGCGCCGACGTCGGCATCGCCCATGACGGCGACGCCGACCGGTGCCTCGCCGTCGATGCGTCCGGCGCCGTTATCGACGGTGACCGCATCCTCGCGATCCTGGCCGTCGCGATGCGCGACCGCGGCCAGCTCCACGACGACACACTCGTGGCCACGGTCATGAGCAACCTCGGGCTTCACCGGGCGATGGCAGACCACGGCATCCGCGTCGAGACGACCGCCGTCGGTGACCGGTACGTGCTCGAGCGCATGAACGAGGGCCGTTACTCGCTCGGCGGCGAGCAGAGCGGTCACGTCATCATGAGCGCGTTCGCCACGACGGGTGACGGCGTGCTCACCGGGCTTCATCTGTGCGCCGAGATGGCGCGCCAGAAGAAGCCGCTCGCGCAGCTCGCGTCGATCATGACCGTGTTCCCCCAGGTGCTCGTCAACGTTCGCGGCGTCGACCGCGCTCGCGCCACCGCCCCCGACGTGGTGGCAGCGGTCGCTGCCGCGGAGGCGGAGCTCGGTGACACCGGACGTGTGCTGCTGCGCCCGTCGGGCACCGAACTGATGGTGCGGGTCATGGTCGAGGCCTCCGCGGAGGAGACGGCCCGCCGGATCGCCGATCACCTCGCCGAGGTGGTGCGGGACGGAGCTGCCGCCCCGGCCTGACCGGCGCGACCACGACCGGCGACGGCACGCCGTCGTGCAAGCGACCAGCGGTCGCCCATAGCATGGGCATAGGGGGCACAGCGGGTGCTCCCCGGCGGGGACGGAGGCGGTGCGGGATGCCGGAACGTTCGACCGCCAGTCTGCGATCGGTCGGCCTCTACTGGTGGCAGGCAGTCTCCAGTGGGCGTTTCTTCTCCCGCTGGACGGTCCTGGCATCCGCGCTCGTCGCCATCGTGGTGCTCAGTCCCGTCGCCGATCTCGACCGGTTCGACGAACACCTGACGGCGATGGCGTCGTCGGCCCTCGCGTGGGGGGTGCTCGTCGTCCTCCTTCTGCCCGCGGCGTATCTCGAGCGGCGCGTCAAGAAGCGCGTCGTGCGCGGTGTCGTCGTGATCATCGCGCTCCTGGCAGCCTCGACGGCCCGTCCCTTCCTCAACGACTTCGTCGCCGATGTGCTGTTCGACCATCACGTCACGGCCGGGTGGGGGCAGCGCATCGCCACCAATGCGCTCACCTGGTTCGCTCTCCTGCCGCTCATCGCGGCGGCGGCACAGTGGTACGGTCAGTCCCGCAGCTCAGCGGCGCGTCTGTCGTCGGCTCTCGCCGTCTTCGACGACCTGCGCCACCGCATCAGCCGCTACAGCCACGAGAACACGCTGCTTCTCGACGACGCCATCGCGAGCCTCCGCGAACGGCGTGACGCCCTGCTGGCCGGCGAGGTCGACTTCGACGCGGTGCGGCGATTCGCCGAAGAGGTGCGCGGCGTCAGCCATCAGCTCGACGAGCGCCTGCGCGTGGCCCTCGACTACCGCTCGGGCTATGCGGTGCAGGAGACCCCTGCGGCCGCTGCCGTGCCCTTCCTCGCGCGGATCGCCCCGCCCCCGCCGGTTCTCGTCATCGCGCTGTACTTCGTGGCGAGCTTCCCGTACACGTTCGTCGCGGGCGGTCAGGTGCTGATCGTGCTGTCGCTCGTGATCCTCGTGACGCTGGGGCTGCTCGCCGAGCTGGCGACCCGGCTCGTGTCGCGGGGCCGCTCGCCCGTCGCCCAGGGAGCCGTGGTCATCGCCTCGTGGACGATCGTCGGCCTCATCATGACGGTGGCGGGGATGATCGCCCGCGCCGGAGACGGGGCGGTGCTGGCGATCCCGATCCTCGTCATCCCCTCGCTGGCGGTCGTCATCGGATTCGGCGTCGACGCCTTGCGCCGCACGCGTGAGGACGGCGATGCGCTCACCCACCTTCTCGCCTCGACGTCGTCGCTTGCGACGGCCCGGATCGCGCGTGCCCGCGAGCCGCTGTGGCGTGCCGTGGACATCCTCCACGACCGGGTGCAGAGCCGGTGCGTCATCTTCGCGGCGCGCGTCGATGAGCACGAGGCGACGGTGGCGGAGCTCGACCGGTTCCGTCAGGAGACCGACGAGGCCTTCGACGCGATCCTGGAGGGCTCTTCGCCCTACCTCACCGAGTCGCGGGATCTCGACGGGCTGCTGGCCACCTGGGCGGGTGTGCTCGATGTCACCGCCGAGATCGACGGGTCGGCGGTGATCGCCCTGCAGTCGGCGTCCGTATCGGCCGCTGTCGTCGCGGCCGTCGGTGAAGGGCTGATCAACGCGGTGAAGCACTCCGCCGCGCGCGAAGCGCGCCTGCGCATCACGACGGCGGTCGACGGTTCGGCGCTGGAGGTGGAGATCGCCTCGGCCGGAGCCCTCGGAACCGGTGCGAGCGGACTGGGACTCGCGTCGCTCGGCGGCGCGGCGGAGCTCGTGCAGGTCGACAACGATGTGGTGCTGCGTGTGCGGCTGCCCCTCAGCGAGGGCGCCCTCGCCGGCGACGCGCCGTCGCGCCGCTGGAGCCCGCCCACCACGACCGTGCACCTGCGCTGAGCCGTTCGCCTGCCGGGGCCGGCCTGGCGGCCGCGTGGCGACGGTGCCGACGCCGCGGTGCTCAGTCGTCGGGCTCGCTCCACGACAGCGACTCGATGTACCGCAGCAGCACTCCCTCTCGCAGCGCCCACGGTGAGACCTCGAGTTCGTCGATGTCGAAGGCCGTCATCGCGGTGTGCAGCACCACCGCGCCGGCGACGATCTGGAAGGTGCGGTCGGCCGTGATGCCCGGCAGCTCCTGACGAGCGGATGCCGGGAGGCGCGCGAGCCGCGGGATCCACGATCCGAGTGCGCCGCGGGGCAGGCGCAGGCGCTCGGCGCCCGTCCAGCCCGGGACCGGATACCCCGCGAGCTTGGCGAGCGAGCGGATAGCCTTCGACGACCCCACCACGTGGTGGGGCGCAGGCTGTTCGCGCAGCAGTTCGGTCACGGGCGCCAGAGTGGCGCGGGCATGTTCGCGGAGCACGTCGACGGCATCCTCGCCGGGCGGATCGTGGGGGAGGAACTCGACCGTCATCCTCCCGGCGCCCAGCGGCACCGATGCCGCGACGTCGGGCAGCTCGTCGGATCCCGCGGCGAGCTCGAGCGACCCGCCCCCGATGTCGAAGAGCATGATCTGCCCGGCCGACCAGCCGAACCACCGGCGCACGGCGAGGAAGGTGAACCGCGCCTCGGACTCGCCCCCGAGCACCTGCAGCTCCTGCCCGAGCGCCTCCTCGATGCGGGCGATGACCTCGGCGCCGTTGCTCGCTTCGCGCACCGCGCTGGTCGCCGTGGCGAGGAGCTCGCGCACGTTCTCCCGGCGGGCGACATCGCGGGCGTGGGTCACGGCATCCACGAGCGCCTGCACCCCCGTCTCGCTGATCGACCCGTCGGGTTCGAGGTAGCGCATGAGGCGCAGCACGGTGCGATCGCTCGTGCTGGTGAGGGGACGACCGCCGGGGCGGACATCGGCGACGAGCAGATGGACGGTGTTCGACCCGATGTCGAGGACTCCCAGACGCACGGGAACAGCGTAGTCGCCCTGCCGCCGCTAGAGTGGGCGCGATGGCCACCGAAGACACCGCGACGGGCTCGCTCTACCGCGTCATCGACCGCACCGACTGGGCGCGTCTTGCGCCGGGGCTTGCCAATCCGCTCACCGAGACCGAGATCGTGCAGCTTCGCGGCATCGGCGATCGGCTCGACATGGCCGAGGTGCGGGAGGTGTACCTGCCGTTGAGCCGGCTCCTCAGCGCGTACGCCGAGAACACGAAGCGCCTCGGCGCCGAGACGGCCGACTTCCTCGGTGAGCCCGACTCGACGACGCCGTTCGTGGTGGCTGTCGCCGGCTCGGTGGCGGTGGGCAAGTCGACGATCGCCCGGCTGCTGCGAGAGCTCATGAGCCGGTGGCCGGGCACTCCGCGCGTCGAGCTCGTCACGACCGACGGGTTCCTCTACCCGAACGCCGAGCTGGAGCGGCGCGGCCTCATGGCGCGCAAGGGCTTTCCCGAGTCTTACGACCGCCGTGCGATGGTCGATTTCCTGTCGGAGGTGAAGTCGGGTGCCCCCGAGGTGCGCGCGCCGTTCTACTCGCACATGCGGTACGACATCATCCCCGACGCGTATGTGACGGTGCGGCGCCCCGATGTCGTGATCGTGGAGGGTCTCAATGTGCTCGCCCCGCCTCCGGCACCGCACGACGTGGCGGTGAGCGACCTCTTCGACTTCTCGATCTATGTGGATGCCGACGTCGCGCACATCGAGTCGTGGTTCGTGAACCGCTTCCTGGCCCTCCGGCAGAGCGCGTTCTCGAACCCCAGCTCGTTCTTCAACGTGTTCGCCGAGATCTCCGACGAGGAGGCGGTGGAGCAGGCGCTGGGCTTCTGGCGCGACATCAACCTGCCGAACCTCCGCGAGAACGTCGAGCCCACGCGGCACCGCGCGAAGCTCGTGCTGAACAAGGCCGCCGACCACACGGTCGAATCGGTCCGGCTGCGCAAGCTCTGACCGCACGCCCGCGTGCTCCACGCGGGCGTCGCAGTGCTCACCGCGGGCGGCTCGAGTACTCGCCTGTGCACACGCGGCATATTCGCAGGACGGTTCGCCGTACGATCGAAGCATGTGTGGAATCGTCGGATACGTCGGCCCTCGGCCGAGCCAGGAGATCCTTCTTGCGGGGCTCGCACGCCTCGAATACCGCGGGTACGACTCGGCGGGAATCGCCGTCATCGACGACGCGGGCGAGCTCGGGCTGCGCAAGCACGCGGGCAAGCTCCAGGTGCTGCGCGACGACCTCGCCGCGCACCCGATGTCCGACGGCACCACCGGCATCGGGCACACCCGCTGGGCCACCCACGGGGCACCCAATGACGTCAACGCGCACCCGCACCTCGCCGACGGCGGCCGCCTGGCGGTCATCCACAACGGCATCATCGAGAACTTCGCCGATCTGAAGGCCGAGCTCCTCGCAGAGGGGTACACGTTCACGAGCGAGACCGACACCGAGGTTGCGGCGGTCCTGCTGGGCCGCGAGTACCACGCGGCAGGTGGGCTCGAGAAGGCCTTCCGCGCGGTGGTGTCGCGTCTGGAGGGCGCCTTCACCCTGCTCGCGATGCACCAGGACGAGCCCGGTCTCGTCGTGGGCGCCCGCCGCAACTCCCCGCTGGTGATCGGACTGGGCGACGGCGAGAACTTCCTCGGGTCCGATGTCGCAGCCTTCGTGGAGCACACCCGCAATGCGCTCGCCATCGGCCAGGACCAGATCGTCGCGATCACGCCGGGCGGCGTCACCGTCACCGACTTCGAGGGCGGAGCCGTCGAGGTGGAGCCGTTCGAGGTCGTCTGGGACGCGTCGGCCGCGGAGAAGGGCGGATGGCCGTCTTTCATGGCCAAAGAGGTCTCGGAGGAGCCTGAGGCCGTCGCCAACACCGTGCGCGGCCGCATCCGCGACGGTCAGGTCGCCGTGCCCGAGCTCGACGGCCTCGACGAGCTCTTCACCGGCATCTCCCGCATCATCGTCGTCGCGTGCGGCACCGCCGCCTACGCGGGCATGGTCGGCAAGTACGCGCTCGAGCAGTGGACCCGCATCCCCGTAGACGTCGAGCTCGCCCACGAGTTCCGCTACCGCGACCCGGTGGTGGGTCCCGAGACGCTCGTCGTGTCGATCTCGCAGTCGGGGGAGACGATGGACACCCTGATGGCGGTCAAATACGCCCGCGAGAAGGGCGCCCGCACTCTGTCCATCTGCAACACCCAGGGCGCGACGATCCCGCGCGAGTCGGATGCCGTCGTGTACACCCACGCCGGGCCGGAGGTGGCGGTGGCATCCACCAAGGCATTCGTCGCACAGATCACTGCCCTGTACCTGCTCGGACTCCACGTGGGCCGCGTGCGCGGAGTGCTGAGTGTCGAGGAGTCGGCGCGGCAGGTGCGCGAACTCGAGGCGGTTCCCGAGAAGATCTCGTGGGTTCTCGAGAAGGAGCAGGCGCACATCGACCAGTTCTCGCACTGGATGGCCGACACGCAGTCCGTGCTGTTCCTCGGACGGCACGTGGGGTACCCCATCGCGCTCGAAGGCGCGCTGAAGCTGAAGGAGATCTCCTACATCCACGCTGAGGGCTTCGCCGCCGGTGAGCTCAAGCACGGACCGATCGCTCTCATCGAGCCGGGGCAGCCGGTGTTCGTCATCGTGCCTTCTCCCAGCGCGTCGCCGGAGCTCCACAAGAAGGTCGTCTCGAACATCCAGGAGATCCGCGCACGCGGGGCCCGGGTGATCGCTGTCGCGGAAGAGGGCGATGCCGCGGTGCTGCCCTTCGCCGATGAGGTGCTGCGCATCCCGCTGGCCGGCGCCCTGTTCGAGCCGCTGCTGGCCGTCGTGCCGCTGCACATCTTCGCGATGGGCCTTGCGACGGCGAAGGGGCTCGACGTCGACCAGCCGCGCAACCTCGCGAAGTCCGTCACGGTGGAGTGAGCGCGGGGGCGAGTACGCTGGGAGGATGATCGTCGGAATCGGCGTCGACCTGGTCGACATCCCCCGGTTCGAACGGTCGCTGCAGCGTACGCCTCGGCTCATCGAGCGCTTGTTCGCGCCCGCTGAGCGGGAACTCAGACCGCATTCGCTCGCGGCCCGCTACGCCGCCAAGGAGGCGCTCATCAAGGCGCTCGGCGGGTCCGACGGTGTGCACTGGACGGATATCGAAGTGGCGTCGGAGCCGTCGGGGCGGCCGGTCTTCGCTCTCAGCGGGGAGACGGCGCGCACTGTTGCCGAGCGAGGCATCGACTCGGTGCATCTGTCGCTGACCCACGATGCCGGGATCGCCGTCGCCTACGTCATCGCAGAGGCGCGGCGGGAGGAGGATCGATGACCCCCGAGACCACGGGAGAGACGACGAAGACGGCATCGTTCACGCCGTCAGCGGCGAACCGGATGCCCCCGGGCGTGCTGCGCGAAGCCATCATCGACGTCGATGCGATCACCGCGAATGTGCGACACCTGCGGGCGCTGACCGCGTCGGAGGTCATCGCGGTCGTGAAGGCCGACGCCTACGGCCACGGCGCCGTCCGTACGGCCCGCGCCGCGCTGGCCGGGGGAGCGGCACGTCTCGGCGTGGCCGATGTGACCGAGGCTCTCGCGCTGCGCAAGGCGGGCATCGATGCGCCCCTGCTCGCCTGGCTCCACGCCCCGGGAACCGACTTCACCGAGACGGTCGCGCAGGGGATCGAGCTCGGCATCTCGTCGTTCGACCAGCTCATGGCCGCCGCGGCCGCAGCGGGGCCCGACCGCCCCGCCGTCATCCATCTGAAGGTGGAGACGGGTCTTGCCCGCAACGGCATCGCGCCCGCAGATCAGGGCGTGGTCTTCGCTGAGGCCGCGCGCCTGGAGCGCCTCGGACGCGTGAGCGTGCGCGGTGTCTTCAGCCACCTCTCCAACACGAGCGAGGCGGACGACCGCGCCGCGCTCGCTCGCTTCGACGCCGCGCTCAGCGCCGCCGCCGCGGCCGGACTGTCTCCGCAGCTGCGCCACCTCGCCGCCTCGCACGCCGCGATCGACCTGCCTGAGGCACGGTTCGGCTGTGTGCGGCTGGGCATCGCCATGTACGGGCTGTCGCCGTTCTCCGACCGCACGTCCGCCGATCTCGGTCTGCGTCCTGCCATGACCGTGCGCGCTGCCATTGCCGCGGTCCGCCGGGTCCCCGCCGGCCAGGGCGTCTCGTACGGGTACCGGCACCGCACGACGACGGAGACGACCCTTGCGCTCGTGCCGCTCGGGTATGCCGACGGCATCCCGCGCGCGGCATCCGGATCTGCCGCGGTGCGCATCGGCGGCCACATGTTCCCCGTGGCGGGCACGATCGCGATGGACCAGTTCGTCGTCGATGTCGGAGACCACCCCGTCTCGGTCGGCGACGAGGCCGTCCTCTTCGGCGACCCGACGCGCGGGGCACCGGCCGTGGAGACGTGGGCGGATGCCGCCGGCACCATCAACTACGAGATCGTCACCCGCATCGGACCGCGGGTGCCTCGCCGTGCGGTGTCGCGATGAGCGGTCTCGGGGCCTTCGAGGGGGTGCGGGAGATCGCGACGCCTGAGGCGATGGAGGACCTCGGCCGTGAGCTCGGACGTGCCCTCGGCGCCGGCGACCTCGTCGTGCTGACGGGGCCGCTCGGTGCCGGCAAGACGACGCTGACCCGCGGGATCGCCGATGGGCTGGGGGTGCGAGGGCCGGTGCAGAGCCCGACCTTCGTCATCGCGCGCACCCACCCCTCACTGGTCGGCGCCGCGCCGCTCGTGCACGTCGACGCCTACCGACTCGGCTCGCCCGCCGAGCTCGACGACCTGGGGATCGACTTCGACAGCGCGGTCTCGATCGTCGAGTGGGGGCGCGGCATGGTCGACGGGCTCGTCGACCACTGGTGGGAGATCGAGCTCGAGCGCGAGTGGGGTGGCACCGGCGTCGACACCGCCTGTGGCACGAGCGGGCCGGGTGCCCGTGAGATGGACGACAACGCCCCGCGTCGCGTCACCATCACGCGCCGCCCGTGATCGCGTCGTGACGCCGGTGGGCACCGCCCGCGGCGCCGTCGCGGTTACCCTGGAAGGGTGATCCTGGGCATCGACACCTCGCTGGGCACGGCGGTCGCCGTCGTCGAGCCGGACGGCGTCGTTCGGTCGGAGGCGGTGAGCCCGGATGCCCTCGGCCACACGGAGGTGATCGGTCTCCTCATCGAGGCGGCGCTCTCGGATGCCGAACTGGGGCCGGTCGGGGCCGCGTCGTCGCCCACTCCCGTGGAGATCACCCATGTGGCGGCGGGGATGGGGCCCGGGCCCTTCACGGGGCTGCGTGTCGGCATCGCCGCGGCCCGCGCGTTCGCCCTGGGCCGCGATGTGCCGGTGGTCCCGGTTCCCAGCCACGACGCCGCCGCCCTCGCACTGCTGCTGGCCGACCCCTTCGCCGACGAGGTGACGCCTTTCGCCGTCGTCACCGACGCGCGTCGGCGCGAGATGGCCTACACGATCTACGGCGGCCTCGACGACGACGGTCTTCCGGAGCGGCTCGGCGAGTCCGCACTGGCACCGAAGGCCGAGCTCGATGCGGTTCTCGCCGCGCGCGGTGCGCGCCGGTGCGACGTGACGGCGATCTCTGCGGCGATGCTGAGCCTGGCGGCGGCGCGCGCCGTGGCCGCAGGGCGCACGCTCGCCACGGGCGAGCCCCTCTACCTGCGGGCCCCCGACGTCACACTGCCGTCGCGGCCGAAGAAGGTCGGCGGATGACGCTGAGGAGCGCCACGGCATCCGATCTCGGCGCGATCATGGCTCTCGAGCGCGCCTCCTTCCCGACCGACGCGTGGAGCGAAGCGATGATGGCGGCCGAGCTCGCCTCTGCGCACGGGCGGTACGTCGTCGACGAGGAAGCGGGTCGGGTGCTCGCATACGGTGGCGTGCGCGTCGTGGCAGGTTCGCCGGATGCCGACATCCAGACCATCGCCGTCTCGGAGCTCGCCCGCGGGCGAGGCCGTGGCCGGGCGCTTCTGACGGAACTGCTCACGACCGCGCTCGGGCGGGGCGCGCGCGAGGTCTTCCTCGACGTGCGCGCCGACAATCCGGTGGCGACGGCGCTGTACGCATCGGAGGGCTTCGTCGAGATCGGGCGTCGCCCGCGCTACTACCAGCCCGACGATGTCGATGCCGTCGTCATGAAGCTCGACCTGCGCGCCTGGGCTGGCGCTCGCGATGCCGCCCCCGCCGAAGCACCCGCTTCAGAGGCGGCGGGGTCTGCAGGGCGAGCCTCGGATGCCACGACTGCGACGGGATGGTGCTGATGGATCGTGACGAACCGCTCGTGCTCGGGATCGAGACGAGCTGCGACGAGACAGGCATCGGCATCGTGCGCGGTCGCACGTTGCTGTCGAACACGATCGCGAGCTCCATGGCCGAGCACGCCCGCTACGGCGGCGTCGTGCCGGAAGTCGCCGCCCGTGCCCACCTCGAGGCGCTTCAGCCGGCGATCGAGGCGGCGCTCGCCGAGGCGAATGTCGGCCTTCGCGACATCGACGCGGTCGCCGTCACGAGCGGCCCGGGGCTCGCCGGTGCCCTCATGGTCGGGATCGGCGCCGCCAAGGCGCTCGCCGTCTCGCTCGGGCGCCCCCTGTACGCGGTGAACCACCTCGTCGGACACATCGCCGCCGACATCCTCACGGGCGAAGAGGTCGAATACCCGACGGTGGCGCTGCTGGTCTCGGGTGGCCACACGTCGCTGCTCCTCGTGCGCGATCTGGTCTCGGACGTGGAGCTTCTCGGCGAGACCATGGATGACGCTGCGGGCGAGGCGTTCGACAAGATCGCCCGCATCCTCGGGCTGCCGTATCCGGGTGGTCCGGAGATCGACAGGGCGGCCGCATCCGGCGACCCGGGGGCGATCCGCTTCCCGCGGGGGCTGTCGCGCGCGTCCGACATGGCCGAACACCGGTACGACTTCTCCTTCTCCGGCCTGAAGACGGCCGTCGCCCGCTGGGTGGAGCAGGCGGAGGCGGCCGGCCAGAGCGTGTCGGTGCCCGATGTGGCGGCATCCTTCCGCGAAGCGGTCGTCGATGTGCTCGTCACGAAAGCACTCGACGCCTGCGAACGCCACGGCGTGCCGCGTCTGCTGCTCGGCGGCGGCGTGATCGCCAACCGCCGGCTGCGGGACGTGGCGCTCGAACGCGCATCGGCGGCGGGGGTGGCCGTGCGCATCCCCCCGTTGTCGCTGTGCACCGACAACGGGGCGATGATCGCCGCGCTGGCATCCGAGCTCATCCGCAGCGGACGGCCGGCTTCGACGCTCGCGTTCGGCGCCGATTCGACCCTGCCGGTCACGGAGATCCAGGTGGCGGTGGGCGGATGAGCAGTCTGCGCGGCGACGACGAGACGACCCCGGACACCGCCGGGGGAAGCGAGGGCCCGGAGCTCGCGCCGACGTCGGAGCTGCGGTGGGCGCCCGAGCCTGCCGCTCCCCTCCCGCGCAGTGCGCCGTGGGCATTGACCTTCGCCGTGCTGGGTCTGGTCGTGGCACTGTTCGTCGGGTGGGGGTTCCTCATCGGGATGCTGGCCGCCGGACTGGCGATCGCCGCCCTCCGACGTCCGTGGGAGAGCCGGTCGCTCGCCGTGTGGGCGCTCTGCCTGGCGCTGCTGTCGCTCGTCTACAGTGCGGGCTGGCTCTGGTGGGCGTCGACCCAGGGCCCCCTCTTCTGACCGACGGCCCCGGCGGACGGTCTCTCTGCTGACGGCGCGGGCTCTGCGGACGGGACGCGTCGTGGCCGATCGGCTCGACGCGGAAGCGTCTCGAGTCTCAGACCCGGTCGGTCAGCAGCGCGACCCGGCGTCCCTCGATGCGGGTGACGATCAGCGTGGCCGATTCGGGGCCTCGGAGCTTCAGCTTCGTGCGCAGCGCCGCCGGGTCGATGTCGACTCCGCGTTTCTTGATCTCGAGCGTGCCGATCTCCCGTTCTCGCAGCGCACGCGAGAGCTGCTTGACGTCGGCCGGGAGCGTCTCGCGGATGCGGAAGGTCTGCACGAAGGGGCTGGTGAGCGCGGTGTCGGAGGTCAGATAGGCGATGCCGTCGGCGACCATCCCCGCCTCCAGGCTCCGGGCGACGTCGCCGATGAGCCGCGCGCGGATGACGGCGCCGGCGGGTTCGTGCACGTAGGCGCCCAGCGTGCGGGTCGGGACGTCGTCGGCGTCGCCGCCGGCAGTGAGCTCGTGCGCCTCTCCGCCCTGGATGACGAGGGCGGCGCGGGTGACGCCGGTGCGCGCGAGCGCGCCCGACCACAGCACCAGTTCGATCGTCGAGCCGTCGACGCTGATCCACTGCGCCTCGACTCCCGCGGGGATCTGGGACCGGTCGAAGCCGGGGCCGAGCTTGATGCCCGTCGGCATCCGGGCCGCGAGGTCGAACGCCCACGTGAGCGACGGGGTCCAGTCCTCCGCGCGTGTGCGGGTGGTGTCGCCGTGCCCTGCGGTCCGCCGGGCGGGGTCGAGCCAGACGGCGTCGACCTCTGAGAGATCGATCTCCTCCGCGCGGCCATGGCGCACCGTCACCTCGTCGGAGAAGGGGGCGAGGTTGAAGGAGGCGATCGCCGCGGTGATCTCGTCGGCGTCCACGGCGAGCACGCCGAGCCCGAGGCCGGCGAGTCCGAGCGCGTCTCCGCCGATGCCGCAGCCGAGGTCGGCGACCCTGGTCAGGCCCGCCGCGCGGAACCTGCCGGCGTGAAGGGCGGCGACCGACAGCCGCGTGGCCTGTTCCAGGCCTGCCCGGGTGAAGAGCATGCGTGAGCCGAAGTCGCCGAACTTGGCCCGGGCGCGCGTGCGCAGGCGGGCCTGTCCGACGACGGCCGCGACAAGATCGGGGGAGTGCCCGTCGCGTCGCAGCCGAGAGACGGCGGAGGCGGCGTCATCGGTGGAGACGATGTCTCCGAGGGTGTCGAGCAGACGCAGCGCGTCGGGGGTCAGGAGCGCGGCGAGCTCGGCGTTGTCCATCACGCCAGCCTATGTCGCGGCGGCCTCCTGCCCGGTGCCCGAAACCGTTGGCACTCGCGTTGCACGAGTGCCAACGGCGCCCTAGACTGGCGTTAGCACTCGAAGTGTGCGGGTGCTAATGAGTCTTGAGTCAAAGACCCCCTGAAGCAGAAAGAGGTAGACCGTGTCGGTTTCCATCAAGCCGCTCGAGGACCGCATCGTCATCAAGCAGGTCGAGGCTGAGCAGGTCACGTCCAGTGGACTGGTCATCCCCGACACCGCGAAGGAGAAGCCCCAGGAGGGCGAGGTCGTCGCGGTGGGTCCGGGTCGCATCGACGACAACGGCAACCGCGTCCCGCTCGACGTCGCCGTCGGCGACCGCGTCATCTACAGCAAGTACGGCGGAACCGAGGTCAAGTTCGGCGGAGACGAGTTCCTCGTCCTGTCGGCACGCGACGTTCTCGCCGTCGTCGTCCGCTGACGCCGCAGCACGCACGAAGGGCCCGGATGCCATGGCATCCGGGCCCTTCTTCGTGCGCGGAGCCGGATGCTTGGCAGGACATCCACGGGGGTCGGCAGGATCGCGACGTCCGGGCGGGAGCGGCGAGGTCATGACCGTTCTAGTCTTGGACTCATGACACCGCGTGATCCCGCCCGAGAGCAGACCCTCGGCGGGGTGTACGTGTTCATCGCCTATCTGCTGTGGGGCTTTCTCCCCCTCTACTTCCTGACGCTGTCGCCGACCGGCCCGTGGGAGGTCGTCGCCTGGCGCATCGTGCTCTCGCTCGCGTTCTGCGCGCTGCTGCTGACGGTCACGCGTACGTGGCGGAAGCTGTGGGCCATCCTGCGCAACCGCCGCCTCGTGCTGTGGACGGCCGTGGCGGGCGTGCTCATCTACATCAACTGGCAGGTCTTCCTCATCGGCACCCTGACCGGCCACGTGATCGAGGGCAGTCTCGGGTACTTCATCAACCCGATCGTCACCGTGCTCCTCGGCGTGCTCGTGCTGGGCGAGCGGCTGCGGGTGGCGCAGTGGGTGTCGATCGGCATCTCGGCGGTCGCCGTCATCGTCATCATCGTCGGCTACGGCTCCGTGCCGTGGATCGCCCTCACGCTGGCGGCGACCTTCGGAACGTACGGTCTCGTCAAGAAGCAGATCGGCCCGAGCGTGGATGCCATCAGCGGCCTCACGCTCGAATCGCTGTGGCTCATGCCGGTGGCCATCGTGCAGCTCGTCGTCGTGGGGGTCACGACCGGGATCACGATGGGTCAGGCCGGTCTCGGACACACGGCCCTCCTGCTGCTGGCGGGCATCTTCACCGCGACCCCGCTCCTCTTCTTCGCCGCGGGAGCCCGCAGGGCCCCGCTCACCGTCGTCGGCCTCCTGCAGTTCGCCGCGCCCGTGCTGCAGTTCATCACCGGCGCCTGGATCCTCGGCGAGCCGATGCCGCTCGAGCGCTGGATCGGATTCGGGCTCGTCTGGCTCGCCCTCGCTGTGCTCTCCGTCGACTCGCTGCGACACGCCCGGCGCCCCGCGATCGGTGCCACGCGATAAATCCCCGGTCGGAACGGGGAGATAACGATTGGGTCGCGTTACACAGCGTTAACGGATCGCAACATTGCCGACGCTCCGCGGCGATTAGGTTATAGCCAATCGAAGTGGCACCCGAGGTCGCTTCTCATCCGATAACAAGGAGCAACATGACCGTCTTCACACGTTCGCGTGCGGGCAAGGTCTTCGGCGCCATCGCCGTCGCCAGTGTCAGCGCGCTTCTGCTGGCCGGCTGTGCCGGCGGCGGAACCCCGACGGAACCCACCGAGAGCAGTGCGCCTCCCGTCGCGGAGGACCTCACGCTCAAGATCGGCAGCGTGCTGCCCCAGTCGGGCAGCCTCGCGTTCCTCGGCCCGCCTGAGGAAGCCGGTGTTCTCCTCGCTGTCAACGAGGTGAACGACGCCGCGAAGAACCTGCAGATCGAGTTCACCCCCGGTGACTCCGGCGACGCGGACAACAAGGCGTTCGAGACCACCGTTCCGAAGCTCCAGAACGCCGGGGTCTCGGCGATGATCGGCGCCGCGGCATCCGGTGTCACGAAGCTCTTCCTCGACTCGAACGTCGACGCGGGCATCATCACCTTCTCGCCGGCCAACACGTCGCCCGACTTCACCACGTGGGAGGACGACAACCTCTACTGGCGCACGGCACCGAGCGACCTGCTCCAGGGCGAGGTGCTGGGCAACCTCATCGCTGAGGACGGCCACAAGAACATCGGCATCATCTACCAGAACGACGCCTACGGCACCGGCCTGTTCGGTGTCATCAAGGAAGTCTTCGAATCGACCGGCGGAAGCGTCGTGGCCGAGGCGTCGTACAACGACGGCGACAGCTCGTTCGACGCTCAGGTCTCCACGATCGCCGCGGCGAACCCCGACGCGGTGGTGCTCATCACCTTCGACCAGTTCGCGACCATCGCGCCGCTGCTGGCCAACGCCGGTGTCTCCACGGAGGACTTCTACCTGGTCGACGGCAACCTGAAGCAGTGGGGCGACGATGTGTCGGTCTCGCTCGAGGGTGCCAAGGGCACGACGCCCGGGCCGGTGCTCGAGTCCGACTTCCAGGGCGCCCTGAACGACGCCTGGACGGCGGCGGGCAACTCCGCGCTCGACGACTACTCGTACGCCGCTGAGTCGTACGACGCCGTCATCCTGCTCGCTCTCGCCTCGCTCGCGTCGGGCTCGACCGATGCGGCCGACATCGCCACCAAGCTCCAGGAAGTGTCGGGCGGCTCCGGCGAGGGCACGAAGTGCACCTCGTTCGCCGAGTGCGCCGACATCATCCTCGAGGGTGGCGTGGCCGATTACGACGGCGTCTCCGGTCCGATCACGTTCGACGAGAACGGCGACCCGACCGAGGCCTCGATCGGCATCTTCCAGTACAAGGCCGACAACACGCACGAGCGCATCGACACTCGCTGATCTCTGACGGCAGGAGGGCCCCGCAGCGTCGGCTGCGGGGCCCTTCGTCGTGCGCCGTCCACTCGCCCCCGGAGCGTCGCCGGCGTCGGCGCTGTCGCACCTCTTATACAGGGCGCAGCTCTTCGACTGTTCGCGCCTCTTGTATCGGCCGCGGCTCATATATAGGGGCGCAGGGACACAGGGGCCACGAAGGCGGAGGGGGTGCACACGAGTCCGCCACGACCCTCAGAGGATCGTGGCGGACATCGTTCGTGCGGTGTCAGGTGATCAGTGGTCGTCCTCCGCGCCGAGCGTTCCAAGGTAGAGGCCGATGACCTGAGGATCGTTGAGCAGCTCGCGGCCGGTGCCGTGGTAGGCATCACGACCCTGATCGAGCACGTAGCCGCGGTCGCAGATCTGCAGGCACCGGCGCGCGTTCTGCTCGACCATGATGGTCGTCACGCCCGCCTTGTTGATGTCGGAGACGCGCAGGAACGCATCGTCCTGACGCACCGGCGACAGTCCGGCCGACGGTTCATCGAGCAGCAGCACCGACGGGTCCATCATCAGCGCGCGGCTCATCGCCACCATCTGACGCTCGCCGCCCGAGAGGGAGCCGGCGCGCTGCTTCAGTCGCTTTCCGAGCTCCGCGAAGATGCCGGTGACGAACTCGAGCCGCTCGCTGTAGATCTTGGGGTTCTGGTAGAGCCCCATCTGCAGGTTCTCCTCGATCGACAGCGACGGGAAGACGTTGTTCGTCTGCGGCACGAACGCGACACCCCGCTGCACGAGCTTGTCGGCCTTGAGGCCGACGATCGACTCGCCGTTGACCGTGATGTCTCCTCCGCGCACCTTCACGAGGCCGAAGATCGACTTCAGCAGTGTCGACTTCCCGGCGCCGTTGGGGCCGATGATGCCGATCAGCTCGCCCTTCCGGGCGAGGAGGTTCGCGTTGTTGATGATGTTGATGCCCGGGAGGTAGCCGGCGAGCAGGTCGGTGACCTGCACGACGATCTCGCCGTCGGCGACGGCGGTGTCACCCGCGGGGTGCGAGGACGCGCCCGGCACGGCCGAGGCGCCCGTCGAGGGATCTGTCACTTCTTCTCCTCCTCCGCGTCGGCGATCGAGGCGGCTTCCTCTTCCTTGATCTCCTCCAGCAGCTCGCGCGCCGATTCGTCCAGGGTGCCCGAGACGCGGCCGGTGACGACGCCGAGGTCGACGTCCTGGTGGCTGCCGAGATAGGCGTCGATGACGGCCTGGTCCTGCATCACGGTGTCGGGTGGGCCCTCCGCGACGACTTTGCCCTCCGCCATGACGACGACCCAGTCGGCGATGTGGCGCACCATGTGCATGTCGTGCTCGACGAACAGCACCGTCACACCCAGATCCTTCAGGTCGAGGATGTGGTCGAGCAGCGACTGCGTGAGGGCGGGGTTGACACCGGCCATCGGCTCGTCGAGCATGACCAGCTGCGGGTCGCTCATGAGCGCACGCGCCATCTCGAGGAGCTTCCGCTGGCCGCCCGAGAGGGATGCCGCGAAGTCCTGCTCCTTGGCATCCAGCTTGAAGCGCTTCAGCAGCCCGCGCGCCTTCTCCTCGTTCGCCTCCTCCTGGCCGCGCCAGAAACGCGGCACGAAGGCCTGCCAGAACTTCTCGCCCCGCTGGCGGGGAGCGCCGAGCTTCATGTTCTCGAGCACCGTGAGCAGCGACAGTGCCTTCGTCAGCTGGAAGGTGCGCACCTGGCCCATGCGGGCGACCTTGAAGGCGGGGATGCCGGCGAGGCTCTTGCCGTCGTACGACCACGACCCCGAGTTCGGCTTGTCGAACCCGCAGAGCAGGTTGAACAGGGTCGTCTTGCCCGCTCCGTTGGGTCCGATGAGGGCCGTGATGGCGTTGCGGGGGATCTCGAGGTGAGCGACGTCGACGGCGGTGAGACCGCCGAACTGCCGCGTGACACCGTCGATCACCATGATCGGGTCGACCTTGGCGACGCCCGGGACGGCGTCTCCCTTGGCCAGTCCGGTCGTCTTCGGCCGACGGATGCTGCCGGTCACGGGGGCGGGCTCTGCCGCGCCGGTGCCGGGGATCTCATCACTTGACAAAGGTCATCTCCCTCTTGTCGCCGAGGATGCCCTGCGGCCTGAAGATCACGAGGAGCATGAGCGCCACGCCCACGAGGATGTAGCGCAGCGTTCCCGCCTGGATGTCGGTCATCGGAAGCCACCCGGCCTGCGCCATCTGCGGCAGCAGGTTGCCGAGGAGGGCGAGGACCATCCAGAAGATCACGGCACCCAGCGACGGCCCGAAGATCGTCGAGGCGCCGCCGAGCAGCAGGATCGTCCACAGGAAGAAGGTGAGCGCCGTCGTGTAGCTCGACGGGATCACCGCCGACGGCAGCACGTACACGATGCCGCCGAGGGCGCCGATCACGCCACCGACGATGAGCGCCTGCATCTTGTAGGCGAACACGTTCTTGCCGAGCGAGCGCACGGCATCCTCGTCTTCGCGGATCCCCTTGAGCACGCGACCCCAGGGGCTGCGCATGAGCGACCAGACCACGAAGATCGACAGAGCCAGCACGATGAGGCCGAACACGATGATCCACAGCTGCTGGGCCGTGTACTGCCAGGGACCGAAGCCGTACCGTTCGCCCTTGGGGAGGGCGGCGAAGGGGTTCGACGACTGGAAGCTGCCGTTGTAGTTGCCGAGGCCGTCGGCCGAGTTGGTCCACTCGTCGAAGACCTGCGTCGTGAACAGCAGGCGCACGATCTCCGCCGCGGCGATCGTGACGATCGCGAGGTAGTCGGCGCGCAGTCGCAGGGTCGGGACGCCCAGGACGATCGCGAAGATCACCGCGAGCACGAGCCCCACGAGCATCGCGAGATACCAGGGGAGCCCGAAGGTGAGGATCGAGATCGCGTAGCCGTAGGCGCCGAGAGCCATGAAGCCCGCCATGCCGAAGTTGAGAAGGCCGGCATAGCCGAAGTGCACGGCGAGGCCCGTGGCCGCCAGCGCGTACGCGATCGTGACGGGGCTCAGCAGGTAGCTGAGCGTGTTGTTGAAGATTGCACTCCAATCCATGACGATCACCCGAGCCTTTCTTTACGACCGAGCAGGCCCTGTGGTCTCACCAGCAGGATGAGGATCAGCACCACGAGGGCGCCGGCGTACTTCAGGTCCGACGGGATCCACAGGGTCGACGTCTCCACGACGACGCCCACGATGAGGGCGCCCAGGAGGGCGCCGAACGCGGTGCCGAGACCGCCCAGCGTGATCGCGGCGAAGATCAGCAGCAGCATCTGCGTGCCCATGTCCCAGCGCACGCCCGGACGGAAGTAGGCCCACAGCACGCCCGAGATGGCGGCGAGGGTGCCCGCGATCACCCACACGATGCGGATCACGCGGTCGACGTTGATCCCAGATGCCGATGCCAGCTGCGGATTGTCGGAGATCGCACGCGTCGCCTTGCCGATGCGGGTGCGCAGGAGGAAGAACGCGACCGCGAGGATGACGACCACGCTCACCCCCATGCTGATGAGGTCGATGTACGACGTCTGGATCGGTCCGATCTGGATCGGCTCGGGGCTCGCGCCGGGCAGCTGCGAGGTGGAGCCGCCGACGATGAACTGGAACGTGTAGCGCAGGGCCAGCGACAGGCCGATGCTGACGATCATCACCTGCACCACGCCCAGCCCTCTGCGGCGCAGAGGCCGCCAGAGGCCGGCGTCGAGGCCGAGCCCGAGGGCGGCTCCGGCAGCGACGGCGATGATGATCGCGAGCCACAGGGGCAGGGCGAAGGTCGTCGTCGCGATCATCGTGACCAGGGCGCCCCACGTCACCATCTCGCCGTGGGAGAAGTTCGACAGGCCCGTCGTGCCGAAGATCAGCGCGGCGCCCATCGCGGCCAGGGCCAGCAGCAGCCCGAAGTTCAGACCGTTCACCAGGCGGATGAGAAGCTGATCGGCGAAGGACTGCGTGACGCGTTGTCCTTCGCCGAGGAAGAGATTGACGATCTTGGTCTTGGTGAGCCCGAACTCCACTTCGAAGGAGCCTGTCGTCCCGGAGACCGGCTGCAGATCCTCCGGGAGCAGCGCCGGGTCGACGATCACTCCTTCGGGGAGCGTGTTCTCGTCGACGACGAGCGTGTACGTCTCCTTCGCCGGTACATAGAGGCGCCACCGGCCCTCGGCGTCTGTGATCGTGGCCGCCTCGAAGCCGCCGCCGGTGATCGACATCGTGACGTCGGGCACCGGTTCGTCGTCGAACGTGATGACGCCGCCGAAGTAGAAGTCGGTTTCCTCCTGATCTCCACCGGGGGTGTCGGGAGCGGCGGCATGCGCAGCGCCGGGACTGCTGAGGATCAGCAGCACCGCAGCGAGCACGGCCCCCAGGATCAGCACGCCCCACCTCATGGGTCGGCGTGCGGTGATGGTCGTGGGACTCAAAGGTTCCTCCAGTCCAGCGCACCTGTTCGGGTGATGCGGTCGCATCTTCATCGATGAACGACGGTACGAGCGTAATGTGTCGGCGGTGTTTCGCCTACGGATCGATCCGAAGCCGGAATGAAACCGTACAACGACGAATTAGAATCAAGGAGCCCGGAACACGCAGGAGAGCCACATGGAGCACAACGACCCGTTCGGTTTCGTCGGACTGACCTACGACGACGTCCTGCTGCTGCCGGGCCACACCGATGTCATCCCCTCAGAGGCCGACACCTCGTCTCGGGTGACGCGCCGCATCACCGTCGCCACACCGCTCCTCTCCGCAGCGATGGACACGGTGACCGAGGCCCGCATGGCCATCGCGATCGCACGTGAGGGCGGCATCGGCATCCTCCATCGCAACGCCTCCATCGAGGAGCAGGCGTCGATGGTCGACCGGGTGAAGCGCAGCGAGTCGGGAATGATTACCGACCCCATCACGACCACCCCCGACGCCACCATCGAAGAGGTCGACAACCTCTGCGCGCAGTACCGCATCTCGGGCCTGCCCGTCGTCGATGAAGACGGTCGCCTCGTCGGCATCATCACCAACCGCGACATGCGCTTCGTGTCGGGCTTCGAGCGCCAGACCACGAAGGTGCGCGATGTCATGACGAGCGAAGGGCTCGTGACGGGGCGCGTGGGCATCGGCGCCAACGAGGTGATCGCCCTGTTCGCGCAGCACCGCGTCGAGAAGCTCCCCCTCATCGACGACGCCGGCAAGCTCGCGGGCCTCATCACCATCAAAGACTTCGACAAGAGCGAGAAGTACCCGCTCGCCACCAAGGACGAGCAGGGGCGCCTGCGCGTGGGGGCGGCGATCGGCTTCTTCGGAGACGCGTGGCAGCGGGCCGAGGCCCTGCGCGACGCGGGAGTCGACGTGCTGGTCGTCGACACCGCCAACGGCCAGTCGGCGGGCGTCATCGACATGATCAAGCGCATCAAGGCCGACTCCTCGTTCGACCACATCGATGTGATCGGCGGCAACGTCGCCACGCGCGAAGGCGCCCAGGCGCTCGTCGACGCGGGCGCGGATGCCGTGAAGGTCGGCGTCGGGCCGGGCTCGATCTGCACGACCCGCGTCGTCGCGGGCGTCGGCGTGCCGCAGGTGACCGCCATCTGGGAGGCCTTCCAGGCCACCCGTGAGGCCGGCATCCCGGTGATCGCCGACGGCGGCCTGCAGTACTCCGGCGACATCGCCAAGGCGCTCGTCGCCGGTGCCGACACGGTCATGCTGGGTTCGCTGCTGGCGGGCACCGACGAGTCGCCCGGCGAGATCGTCTTCCAGGGCGGCAAGCAGTTCAAGCTGTACCGCGGCATGGGCTCGCTCGGCGCTCTCCAGACCCGCGGCAAGAAGACCTCGTACTCCAAGGACCGCTACTTCCAGGCCGACGTCCCCAACGACGACAAGCTCATCCCCGAAGGCATCGAGGGTCAGGTCGCGTACCGCGGCCCGGTCTCGGCGGTCGCCTATCAGCTGGTCGGGGGTCTGCGTCAGTCGATGTTCTACGTGGGCGCCCGCACCATCGAGGAGCTGAAGGCGCGAGGCAAGTTCGTGCGGATCACGTCGGCAGGCCTCAAGGAGTCGCACCCGCACGACGTGCAGATCGTCGTCGAGGCGCCCAACTACAAGAAGTGACCCCTCGGCGGTGACCCGCCGCCGGCGACGACCCCTCGGCGGTGGCCCGCTCCGGCGGAGAGGTCACGCGGCCGCGCCGTGCGCACGGGACGGGCTGCGCAACTCCTGCAGAACTGTCGCGCGGGCCGGCCGATGCCGCGTGTCGCGCACGATGCCGAACGGATTGCAGGAGTTGTGCAGACGCCTGCGCCGGCAACAGGCGGTGAGGCGCTGCCGACGCGACCTCAGGTGACCAGGCCGCGCTGCGCGAAGCGGCTCTCACGCCAGAGTCCGTCGTCGAGCACGCGGCGGAGAGTCTCGACGGCATCCCACACGTCGACATAGCCGGTGTACAGCGGCGCGAACCCGAAGCGGAGGATGCCGGGCTCCCGGTAATCGCCGACCACGCCCTGCGAGATGAGCGCGTTCACGACGGCGAAGCCATCGGGGTGGCGATAGCTCACCTGGCTCCCGCGCGCCTCGTCGCGAGGGGTGACCAGTTCGAGGCCGCGGCCGTCGAGCCGTTCGTCGATGAGCCGCATGAACAGCCCCGTGAGGGCCAGCGACTTGGCGCGCGCCTGTTCCTGGTCGACGTCGAGCGCGAGGTCGATCCCGACCTCGGCGGCTGCGAGCGAGACGATCGGCTGCGTGCCGACGAGGAAGCTGCGGATGCCCTCGGCGCGTTCGAACGATGGGGCCATCGCGAAGGGCCGTGCGTGTCCCCACCAGCCGGTCAGCGGCGATCGCGCTCGCCCGAGGTGGCGCTGCGCGACCCACACGAATGCGGGGGAGCCCGGTCCGCCGTTCAGGTACTTGTACGTGCAGCCGACGGCGAAGTCGGCGCCGTCGCGGTCGAGGTGCACGGGGAGAGCGCCAGCGGAGTGGCAGAGGTCCCATACGACGAGCGCCCCGGCGGCGTGGATGCGCTGCGTCGTGGATGCCATGTCCCACAGCGCGCCGGTGCGGTAGTTCACCTGGGTGATCAGCACGACGGCGACGTCGTCGCCGAGTGCCTCGTCGAGGTCACCCGGGCCGTCGATGAGGCGCAGTTCGTACCGGCTCCCGAGTAGCTCGATGATTCCTTCGATCACGTAGAGGTCGGTCGGGAAGTTCTCGCGCTCCGACACGATGACCCGGCGGGTGGGATCGTCCTCGCGTTGCAGCTGCAGGGCGGCCCCGAGCGCTTTGAAGAGGTTGATCGACGTTGTATCGGTGACGACGCAGCCGCCGCGCTCGCCGCCGAGCAGCCGGGCGATCTTCTCCCCGACCCGCACGGGCAGCTCGAACCAGTCGTTCGTGTTCCAACTCGCGATCAGGTCGGTGGCCCATTCGCGGTGCACGACGTCGTGGATGCGGTCTGCCGTGGCCTTCGGCATCGGGCCGAGCGAGTTGCCGTCGAGGTAGATCGTCGCCGGCGGGAGGACGAAGCGGTCGCGGTAGCCGGCGAGCGGGTCGACGGCATCGGCCCCCAGACAGTCCCCACGGGTGAGCGGGGCCTCGGGCAGGGTATGGGGGTTCGGCACGTGTGTCCTTCCGCGAGCGGCGCGATGGCGGGCGATGAAAGGCCCTTCGTACGCATCCTGCCCGAAGAGCGCGGCGCGCGCGTGTGTGCGGCTCTCGGGCGGCCTCTCGGCGCCGCCGGGTAGGCTGGGAGGGTGAGCATGGACATCGAGCTCGGCCGCGCCAAGCGCGCCCGCCGCGCCTACGCGTTCGACGACATCGCGGTGGTGCCCTCCCGCCGCACCCGCAACCCCGAAGACGTCTCCACGTCGTGGTCGATCGACGCGTTCGGCTTCGAGATCCCGGTGCTCGGCGCTCCGATGGACTCCGTCATGAGCCCGCAGACGGCCATCATGCTCGGGAAGCTCGGCGGCCTGGGCGTCCTCGACCTCGAGGGCCTGTGGACGCGGTACGACGACCCCGAGCCTCACCTCGCCGAGATCGCCTCGCTGCCCGCCGAGATCGCGACCCGTCGCATGCAGGAGCTCTACGCCGCGCCGATCAAGCCGGAGCTCATCCGCGACCGTCTCGCCGAGATCCGCGAGGCCGGGGTGACCGTGGCCGGCGCCCTCACACCCCAGCGCACGCAGGAGCTGTACGAGACGGTCGTCGCCGCCGGTGTCGATCTGTTCGTCATCCGCGGCACCACCGTGTCGGCCGAGCACGTGTCGAGCGATGCCGAACCGCTCAACCTCAAGAAGTTCATCTACGACCTCGACGTTCCGGTCATCGTCGGCGGCGCGTCGACGTACACCGCCGCGCTTCATCTCATGCGCACGGGCGCGGCAGGCGTGCTCGTCGGCTTCGGCGGCGGCGCGGCCTCCACCACGCGCGCCACACTCGGTGTCCACGCGCCCATGGCGACCGCGGTGGCCGATGTGGCCGGGGCTCGCCGCGACTACATGGACGAGTCGGGCGGGCGCTACGTGCACGTCATCGCCGACGGCGGTGTCGGCACGTCAGGCGACATCGTGAAGGCGCTCGCGATGGGCGCGGATGCCGTCATGCTCGGCGTCGCGCTCGCCCGCGCGATCGACGCGCCCGGTCGCGGCTTCCATTGGGGGCCGGAGGCTCACCACCCGCAGCTGCCGCGCGGTCGCCGCGTCGAGGTCGGGCAGGTCGCCCCGCTGGAGGAGATCCTCTACGGCCCGGCTCCGGTGGCCGACGGCACGGCGAACCTGATCGGGGCGCTGCGCAAGTCGATGGCCACGACCGGCTACTCCGACCTGAAGGAGTTCCAGCGGGTCGAGGTCGTGGTGGCGCCCTACGCGTCGCACTGATCTCTCCACTCCGATGTCCCCGAACTGATGTCCCCGAGCGATCCCTCCGTCGACGCCGTCCGCCCCGTGGGGCGGGCGAGCGCGCCTGAGGTGTTCCCGCCGACGCTGCGCGAGGTCATGCTCCGCCCGTGGTGGATCGGCATGCTGCTCGTGGCGCTCGCGATCGCCGCCGTCTTCGCCTGGCTCGGCCAATGGCAGCTCGGCAACGCCATCGACTCCGACCCGCCGCCTCCCGGGGCGACTGAGTCGGTGCGTCCGATCGGCGACGTCGTCGCCCCGGGGGAGTACCTGGCCGAGCCGCTCGTCGGGCAGCGGGTCGAGGTGGCCGGCACATGGGTGCCCGAGGACTTCCTCGTCGTGTCGTCGCGGTTCAACGGCGGTGTCGAGGGCTACTGGATCACGGGGCAGTTCCGCGTGACCGACGCGGGCGAGCCTGCGAGCATCGCCGTCGCGCTCGGCTGGACCGATTCCCGTGAGCAGGCCGACCTCATCGCGAGCGAACTGGCGGCATCGCTGTCGGATGCCGATGCCGAACCGGTCACGCTCACCGGACGCATCATCTCCGACGAGGGGCCGCGCGTCCCCCCGAAGGGCGCACCGCTCACCGAGATGACGACGATGTCGCCCGCCGCGCTTCTGGGCTGGTGGACGGACACCGACGGCATCTCCGTGTACCGGCCCTACCTCGTCGCAGACCGGGACTCCCTCGGCCCCATGCCGGTGCCCGCCTCGCTGCAGGCGATCGACTCCCCGGCGCCGGCCGAGCAGTCGCCCGTCAACTGGCTCAACGTGTTCTACGCGATCGAGTGGGCGGTCTTCGCCGGCTTCGCGTTCTACATGTGGTACCGCCTCGCCCGCGATGCGTGGGAGAAGGAAGTCGAAGCGCTGGCCGACGACCCGTCGACGGCCGTCTGACGGCGCCGCGCGCCAGGCGGCGGACGGTAGACTGGAGGCCATGCCCGCCCAGCCCAAGCTCGCCTCGTTCCCGGCGATCCGCTCGGCGCTGAAGTTCTACCAGATCGCCTCCGTCATCACGGGCGTCGGGTTGCTTCTGCTGCTGGCCGAGATGATCCTCAAGTACACGCCGCTGCACCTCGAGCTGTTTGCGGGCGGGTCGGGCTTCCTCTGGTTCGCGCCGGTCATCGCCGGCCCCGACTGCCAGTGGTTCTCGCTGTTCGTGCCGGGCCTCGACGCGTGCGACATGATCTCCACGGGCGACGGCGTAAACATCTCGCTGCTCATCCTCATCGTCCACGGCTGGTTCTACGTCGTGTACCTGTTCGCGTGCTTCCGGCTGTGGAGCCTCATGCGCTGGGGTTTCCCGCGCTTCATCCTCCTCGCCCTCGGTGGCGTCGTGCCCCTGCTGTCGTTCATCATGGAGACCCGCGTCGCGCGCGAGGTGAAGGCCTACCTCGCTGCCCGCGAAGAGCAGTCGCCCCCAGAATCGTCCCCCCTTCTCGAGACGGAGTCCCGGTGACCACTCAGACCGAAACGGCCCAGCGGCCGGTCCTCGTCGTCGACTTCGGCGCACAGTACGCCCAGCTCATCGCGCGTCGCGTGCGTGAGGCCGGCGTCTACAGCGAGATCGTGCCGCACACCGCCACGGCCGAGGAGATCGCGGCCAAGGAGCCGGTCGGCATCATCCTCTCTGGCGGTCCGTCGTCGGTGTACGAAGAAGGCGCCCCGCAGCTCGACGCCGGGGTCTTCGATCTCGGCGTTCCGACCCTCGGCATCTGCTACGGCTTCCAGGTGATGGCGAAGACCCTCGGCGGCGAGGTCGCCAACACGGGGCTGCGCGAGTACGGCGCGACGGATGCCACGATCATCACCGACAGTGTGCTCCTGCACGGGCAGCCGGCTGAGCAGAACGTCTGGATGAGTCACGGCGACCAGGTGGCCACCGCCCCCGCCGGGTTCGACGTGCTCGCCCGCACCGCCGCCACTCCCGTCGCCGCGTTCGGCAACGACCAGCGCAAGCTGTACGGCGTGCAATGGCACCCCGAAGTGAAGCACTCCGACCACGGTCAGGCGGTGCTCGAGAACTTCCTCCACAAGGCCGCGGGCCTCCCGTCCGACTGGAACAGCGGCAACGTCATCGCTGAGCAGGTCGAGAAGATCCGCGCGCAGGTCGGCACCGGCCGCGTGCTGTCGGCGCTGTCCGGAGGCGTCGACTCGGCCGTCTCCACCGCCCTCGTCCACGAAGCGGTCGGCGACCAGCTCACCGCCGTCTTCATCGACCACGGCCTCCTCCGCAAGGGCGAGCGCGAGCAGGTCGAACAGGACTACGTCGCCTCCACAGGCGTGCGCCTCATCACCGTCGACGCGCGCGAGACATTCCTCACCGCGCTCGCCGGGGTCAGCGACCCCGAGGAGAAGCGCAAGATCATCGGCCGCGAGTTCATCCGCGCCTTCGAGAAGGTGCAGTCCGACCTCATCGCCGAAGCGGCCGCAGAGGGCGATCCGATCCGCTTCCTCGTGCAGGGAACCCTCTACCCCGACGTGGTCGAGTCGGGCGGCGGCGCCGGCACCGCCAACATCAAGAGCCACCACAACGTCGGCGGGCTCCCCGAAGACCTGCAGTTCGAGCTCGTCGAACCGCTGCGCACACTCTTCAAAGACGAGGTGCGCGCGATCGGCCGCGAGCTGGGGCTCCCCGAGGTCATCGTCTCGCGTCAGCCGTTTCCGGGGCCCGGCCTCGGCATCCGCATCGTGGGCGAGGTCACCGCTGACCGTCTCGAGATTCTGCGTGACGCCGACGCGATCGCCCGCGCCGAGCTGACGAAGGCGGGCCTCGACGGCGAGATCTGGCAGTGCCCCGTCGTGCTGCTGGCCGACGTGCGCTCCGTGGGCGTGCAGGGCGACGGCCGCACCTACGGACACCCCATCGTGCTGCGTCCGGTGTCCAGCGAGGATGCCATGACCGCCGACTGGACGCGTCTGCCGTACGACGTGCTGTCGAAGATCTCCAACCGCATCACCAACGAGGTGCGCGATGTGAACCGAGTCGTGCTCGACGTCACATCGAAGCCCCCGGGGACGATCGAATGGGAGTGACGCGCTGGGGGTGCCCGGCTGCGTGATTCGACCCCTGAGGGCAAGAGCGGGGACCCCTACCCCGATTGCCCTCAGGGGTCGAA
>JAEYVZ010000005.1 GCA_023431405.1 Actinomycetes bacterium | reverse complement strand
AGATGTTGTCGATGAACAGCAGGACGTCCTGCTTCTGCACGTCGCGGAAGTACTCCGCCATCGTCAGCGCGGACAGGGCGACGCGCAGACGCGTCCCCGGCGGCTCGTCCATCTGGCCGAAGACGAGCGCGGTCTTGTCGAAGACGCCCGCCTCCTCCATCTCGTGGATCAGGTCGTTGCCCTCACGGGTGCGCTCGCCGACACCGGCGAACACCGACACACCACCGTGGTCCTGCGCGACGCGCTGGATCATCTCCTGGATGAGGACCGTCTTTCCGACGCCCGCACCACCGAACAGCCCGATCTTGCCACCCTGCACGTAGGGGGTGAGGAGGTCGATGACCTTGATGCCCGTCTCGAACATCTGGGTCTTCGACTCGAGCTGGTCGAAGTTGGGCGCCGCGCGGTGGATGCCCCAGCGCTCGGTGACCTCGATGGTCTCGCCCGGCTCGGCGTTCAGCACATCACCGGTGACGTTGAACACGCGGCCCTTGGTGACGTCACCGACGGGGACGGTGATGGGGCCGCCGGTGTCGCGCACTTCCTGGCCGCGGACCATGCCGTCGGTCGGCTTCAGGGAGATGGCGCGCACGAGGTCGTCGCCCAGGTGCTGTGCGACCTCGAGGGTGATCTCGGTCGACTCGTCGCCGATCGTGATCGTGGTCTTGAGGGCGTTGTAGATGTCGGGGATCGAGTCGTGCGGGAACTCGATGTCGACGACGGGGCCGGGGACGCGCGCGACGCGACCGACGACCGTGGTCGCTTCAGCGGTGGCGGTGGTGGTCATTCTCTGTCTCTTTCGGTGTGGTCTTGCTTGCGCAGTGCTCTTCAGCTGCTTCTTGGCTGGACAGCGGTTAGCTGGCCAGGGCGTCGGCACCGCCGACGATCTCGGCGATCTGCTGAGTGATCTCGGCCTGGCGCGCGTTGTTGCGCAGTCGGGTGTAGTCGGTGATGAGCTTGTCGGCGTTGTCGCTGGCCGACTTCATCGCCTTCTGGGTGGCGGCGTGCTTGGCCGCCGACGACTGCAGAAGAGCGTTGAAGACGCGGCTCTGGACGTACACCGGCAGCAGCGCGTCGAGCACGACCTCGGGGCTCGGCTCGAACTCGTACAGCGGGTACACCTGCGTCGAGGCCGACTCCGACTCCTCAGCTTCGACGACCTCGAGGGGCAGCAGGCGCACCGTCTCGGGCGACTGCGTCATCATGCTGACGAAGCGGTTGTAGACGAGGTGGATCTCGTCGACGCCGCCGTCTTCGCCACCGAGGTCGTAGGCCTCGAGGACCGCCCCGGCGATCTGCTCCGCCGTGTTGAAGTGCGGCGTGTCGGTGTCACCCGTCCACTCCCCCGCCCACGGCATCTGCCGGAACTGGAAGTAGCCGACGGCCTTGCGACCGACGAGGTAGTACACCGGCTCGCGCCCTTCGCTGCGCAGCAGTTCGCCCAGCTGCAGACCCTCGCGGAGGATCTGCGAGTTGAACGCACCGGCAAGGCCGCGGTCGGAGGCGAAGATCACGACCGCAGAGCGGCGGATCGTCTCGCGTTCCGTGGTGAGCGGATGCTGGATGTTCGAGTGGGTGGCCACGGCGGAGACGGCACGCGTCACGGCTCGCGCGAAAGGAGACGACGCGCGAACGCGCGCCATCGCCTTCTGGATGCGCGAAGCCGCGATGAGTTCCATCGCCTTCGTGATCTTCTTGGTCGTCTGAGCAGAAGAGATCTTCTGCTTGTAGACCCTGAGTTGTGCGCCCATGGATGTTGTGTTCCCGTCGGCGGCGTCAGCCGCGGCGGCCCTTGACGATCTTCTCCTGGTTCACGTCGTCGGCGCTCGCGGCGGCGACTTCTTCGTGACCGGGCTTGTTGATCGCCTGACCCTTGCCACCCTGGAATTCGAGCACGAACGCGTCGGTGACCTTGTTCAGCTCGGCGAGGGTGTCGTCGTCGAGGACGTTGGTCTCGCGAAGCGTGTCGAGGATCGACGTGTTGCGCTTCAGGTAGTCGAGCAGCTCACGCTCGAAGCGGAGGACGTCCTCCACCGCGATCGTGTCGAGCTTGCCGTTGGTGCCGGCCCAGATCGAGACGACCTGCTCCTCCACGGGGTACGGCGAGTACTGCGGCTGCTTGAGCAGCTCGGTCAGGCGCGCACCGCGGTCGAGCTGACGGCGCGAGGCGGCGTCGAGGTCGGAGGCGAACATCGCGAAGGCCTCGAGCGAGCGGTACTGGGCGAGCTCGAGCTTCAGCGTTCCGGAGACCTTCTTGATCGACTTCACCTGCGCGTCACCACCGACACGCGACACCGAGATGCCGACGTCGACCGCGGGACGCTGGTTCGCGTTGAACAGGTCGGACTGGAGGAAGATCTGGCCGTCGGTGATCGAGATCACGTTGGTCGGGATGTAGGCCGACACGTCGTTGGCCTTCGTCTCGATGATGGGCAGGCCCGTCATCGATCCGGCACCCAGCTCGTCGGACAGCTTCGCGCAGCGCTCGAGAAGACGCGAGTGCAGGTAGAAGACGTCACCGGGGTACGCCTCACGGCCCGGCGGGCGGCGCAGGAGCAGCGACACGGCACGGTAGGCCTCGGCCTGCTTCGAGAGGTCGTCGAAGATGATCAGGACGTGCTTGCCGTCGTACATCCAGTGCTGACCGATCGCCGAGCCGGTGTACGGAGCGAGGTACTTGAAGCCCGCGGGGTCGGATGCCGGAGCCGCGACGATGGTCGTGTACTCCATGGCGCCGGCGTCTTCGAGGGCGCCCTTCACCGAGGCGATGGTCGAGCCCTTCTGACCGATCGCGACGTAGATGCAGCGCACCTGCTTGGTCGGGTCGCCCGACTCCCAGTTCGACTTCTGGTTGATGATCGTGTCGATCGCGATGGCCGTCTTGCCGGTCTGGCGGTCGCCGATGATGAGCTGGCGCTGGCCGCGGCCGACGGGGATCATGGCGTCGATCGCCTTGATGCCGGTCTGCATCGGCTCGGGCACGCTCTTGCGCGACATGACGCCCGGCGCCTGCAGCTCGAGGGCGCGACGGCCGGTCGTGGCGATCTCGCCGAGTCCGTCGATCGGGTTGCCGAGCGGGTCGACCACGCGGCCGAGGTATCCGTCGCCGACGGCGACCGAGAGCACCTCGCCCGTGCGGGTGACCTTCTGGCCGGCTTCGACGCCGGAGAACTCACCGAGGACGACGACGCCGATCTCGTTCTCGTCGAGGTTCAGGGCCAGACCTTCGACACCGTTCTCGAAGCGCACGAGCTCGTTCGCCATGACGCCGGGGAGACCCTCGACGTGGGCGATGCCGTCGGCGGCGTCGATGACCGTGCCGACCTCGGTCGCGGAAGCCGCGGTGGGTTCGTACGCGGCGACGAAGTCTTTCAGCGCGTCACGGATGACGTCGGGGCTGATGGACAGTTCTGCCATGGTCTTCCTTTGTTGTGAAAATCGGTGCAGGGAGGCCCTGCGAGCCCGCACCCCGGTGGGAGCGGAGAAGTTCTAGCCAGCCAGGCGCTGACGCAGATCGTTGAGTCGGGAGGACACGGTCGCGTCGATGACGTCGTCACCGATCTCGATGCGCACCCCACCGACGACAGCGGGGTCGACGACGAGGTTCACCGTGACGTCGACGCCGTACCGCTGGGAGAGCGCAGCACCCAGACGCGACAGCTGCGCGTCGTCGAGCGCCGTCGCAGCGAAGGCCGTGGCCACCGTGCGTCCGCGCTGGTCGGCGACCAGGCGCAGCGCGCGGCTGAGCAGGGCACGGACGCGGCGTTCACGCGGCTGCTGCACGAGCGACGACACGATGAGCGTCGTCGCTTCGCTGGCGCGGCCGCTGAGGAGCTTCTCGATGAGGGCGCCCTTGGCCGACGCGTCGCCGAGCCTGCTGCCGAGGGCGAGCTCCAGCTCCGGGTTGGCTGCGACCGTGCGCGCCACCTGGAACAACTCCCCCTCGACATCCGCCGTGGGGCTCGCGATCGCCGCAGCGCGGATCGCCAGCGCCTCGATGCCCGCGATCAGGTCTTCCAGCGACGACCACCGCTCGGCGGCGGCCGTCTTCAGAAGGGAGACCGTGGCCGGCTGAAGGCTTGCGAAGACCTGCCCGGCGAACGCGGCACGGGTCTCTCCGGCAACGCCCCACGCCGACAGCGCGCCGCCCAGCTGCGACGACTCGCCGATCGTGCGCGCCGCGACGAACAGCTCCTGGGCCACGCTCAGGTCGTTGAACTTCGTCGCGTCGAGCGCCTTCTCGGTCGCCGCCAGCGCCTGAGTGGTCGCGCTGCCCATTACTTGGTCGCTCCGGTTTCGAGATCTGCCAGGAAGCGGTCGACGACGCCCTTGGCCTTCGCGTCGTCGGCGAGGGTCTCACCGATGACACCGCCGGCGAGGTCGAGGGCGAGAGTGCCCACCTCGCTGCGCAGCGACACGAGCGCCGACTGACGCTCGGCCTCGATCTGGGTGTGCG
>JAEYVZ010000102.1 GCA_023431405.1 Actinomycetes bacterium | reverse complement strand
CGGCGACGCCGTCGCAGGACTCGCGGGCGACGACAGCGCCGCGTCGCGGGCCCGCGCCGCCTACGCCCGCCGCCGGGCGCAGCTGCACCGACGTCTCGCCTACGCGCCGGCGGTGCTCGTCGCCGTCCACTGGCTCAGTCTCCTTCCGCTGGCGGTCATCCGTTCTCTCGGGAACCTGCTCGCCAAGCGCCCGGAGCTGATCGCACCGGAGCTCGCGGCCGCGGTCGTCGCCGCCGTGCAGATCCCGTCGGTGGTCCGGGCGCGAGAGCGCATCCGGCGCAGCAGGCGGGCCACATGGATGCAGCTGGCTCCCCTGCGGATCGGTCCCCGCCAGCTCCGCCACCGGCTCGACGACGACGGCGCCGACGCCCTCGCGCGGCCGGAGCTGCGGTTCTTCAGCAGCACAGGCGGCGCGTGGATCGTGCTCGCGGCACTCGTGGCATCCCTCGCGGCCTACCCGGCGCTGCTCACCTGGCCGGCGCTCGGCGGGGGTGCGCTGGCGCCGCTGCGAGCGACGGTGGAGCAGCTGTGGGCGGATGCCGCGTACGGCGCGCGCCCGCTCGGCTGGAGCACCGTCGGACCCGCCGACCCGTTCAGTGCCCTCATCGCCCTCATCGGCACCGCGTGGCCGGCGGCTCCCTCGCGGGCGCTCGTCGTGCTGTGGCTCCTCGCGCTCCCGCTCGCCACACTCGGCGGCTGGTTCGCGGCCACTCGCGTGAGCGAACGGCCTGTCGTCCGCGCGCTCGTGGCGGTCGGCTGGGCGCTCGCCCCGATGTTCGTCACGGCCCTGGTCGAGGGGCGTCCGACGGGCGTGCTCGTGCACCTGCTGCTGCCGTGGCTCCTGTTCACCGGGTCGGTCGCGCACCGGTCGTGGACGAGTGCGGCCGTGGCATCCCTCGTGCTCGTCGCCGTCGCGGCGGCCTCGCCGTCGCTGGCCCCCGCCCTCCTCGTGCTCTGGCTCGTCGCCGTCGCGCTGACCGCGGTGCGGCGCCGCGGGCGCGGACTGTCGCGGGTCATCTGGATCGTCGTGCCGATGCTCATCGTCGCCGCCCCACTCGTCTGGCGGCGCGTGAGCGGGGGAGACGCGTGGGCGCTGCTGGCCGACCCCGGCGTGGTCGCGCCCACGGGCGGTCCCGCCGCCGACGTGTGGGGCCGGCTGACCGCTCTGGCGGGGTTCCCCACCGCCGACGTCGCCGGCTGGGCGGGCATGCTGCCGGACGGCATGACACCCACCTGGATGCTGCTGCTGGTCGTGCCGGTGGCGCTCCTCGCTCTCGCCGCGCCCTTCGTCGCCCGGCTGACACACGCCGGCATCGCCCTCGGGATCGCCGCGCTCGGGGCGGCCACGGCGATGATGGCATCGGGCATGGTTCTCAGTGCGTCGGGTTCGACGCCGGCCGCCGTGTGGATCGGCTGTGCGCAGAGCCTCCTGTGGATCGGACTCCTGGGTGCGGCAGCCCTCACGGTCGACCGCGTCCCGGAGCGTCGGGGCGTTCGGGGCGCGAGCGTCGCGTTCGCGCTCCTGGCCATCGCCGCGATCGCCGTTCCCGCTCTGACCGCCCTCCACCGCGATGCGCTCGAGATCACCCACGGGCCGGTCAGCACCCTTCCCGCCTACGTCGATGCCGAGGGCAGGGGCGATCCCGGAACGGCGACGCTCGTGCTGCGTCCCCAGCCGCGCGGCGGCATCGCGACCGAGGTCGTGTGGGGCGGCAGCGCCACCCTCGGCGGCCAGACCACCCTGCAGTCGGTGCGTGGCGACGTCACCGCCGGCGACGAGGCGACCGCGGCGGTCACCGCCGACCTCGTGACCGGATCGGCGGGCGACGTCGTCGGGCGCATGGGCGCGCAGGGCGTCGCCTACGTGCTGCTCGACGGTCCGTCGGCCGCGGCATCCGCGTCATCCGCGTCGTCCCCGGCCACGGCGGAGGAGGCGGCGCCCGCGGGCGACGGCGAGACGGATGCCGCTCGCGCCACCCGCCTGGCCGCGAAGGCCGCGCTCGATCGCCGCGACGACCTCGAATCGGTGGGCGACACGGGCAAGGGCGAGCTGTGGGTCGTCATCGCCGATGTCACGCCACGCACCCCGACCGCCGACGAGCGCGCCGACGCGTGGCGCATCGGCGGGATGCAGGCGGGCATCGTGCTGATCGCCCTGCTCCTGGCAGTGCCGACGGGAGCCTCCATCCGCCAAGCGGCCGGCGAGCCGCGCGTCGTCGGAGGTGAACACGCATGACCACGCGACCCACGACCACGAGCCGCGAGCGCTCCCCGCGTCGCCGCGCCGTGCGCGCCGGAGCAGGCGGCGTCCTCGCCGCCGCGTTCACGGTGGGCGCGGTGGCCGCCGCCCTCGTGCCGTGGCCCGCCGTGGTGCGCGAGCCGGTGGCGGTGACCGCGCTGCCGGAGCCGACCGCCTCGATCCTCTCCTGCGACGGCCCGCTGCTGGCCGTCGGCCGTGACGCCGGCGACGCCGCGCGGCTCAGCGACGCCGCCGCGCAGGATGTCGCGGCCGCCACGGGAGCCGATGTGCCCGACGCCACGTCGGAGCGTCTCGCCGCGCCGGACGTCGCCGGGGGCGCGGGGCCCGATTTCCTCACGGCGCTTCCTGTCGATGGTGTGCGCACCGACCTCGCGGCCGCCGGGTCGGCGAGCGTCGACGAGGAGGACCTCCGGGGCTTCACTGCTTCGGCGTGCACGCCGCCCCTGCTGGAGTCGTGGCTCGTCGGCGGAAGCGGCGTCACGGGGGCGGCCGACCTGCTGCTGCTGGCGAACCCGTCGGGTGTCGCCGCGGAGGTCGACGTCACCGTCTACTCCGCCGAAGGCCCGATCGTCCCCTCCTCGGCGGCCGGCATCGTCATCCCCCCACGCACCCAGCGGGTGCTTCCTCTGGCCGCCCTCGCCCTCGGCGAGGAGAGCCCGGTGATCAGGGTCAACGCCACCGGCGCTCCGGTTCAGGCATCGCTGCAGGCGAGCCTCACCCGCACGCTCCTCACCGGTGGTGTCGACCAGATCGGCACGACCGCCGCTCCGGCGGCGCGGCAGATCATCCCCGCCTTCACCGTGCGGGTGGCTCCAGGGGAGAGCGGCGCCTCGGAGCCGGCGACGGTGCTCCGGGTGCTCGCGCCTTCGGCGAACACGGAGGCCACCGTGGACCTCGTGCCGGTGTCGGGGGGTGCCGCGGCATCCGAGACGCTGCCGCTCGCGGCGGGCGTGCCCGCAGAACTCGAGCTCGGCGGGCTCCGCGCCGGCGTCTACCGGGTGGAGGTGTCGGCGGACGAGCCGGTCGTCACCGCCGTGTGGACCGCGACCGGATTCGCTCAGGGCGCCGACTTCGCCTGGCACACGGCCTCACCGGTGATCGGTGTGCCCAGTCTCGTGGCGGTCGCCGCCGGTCCCTCGCCCGTGCTGTCGATCTCGAACGACGGCGACACCGAGGCGTCCGTGGAGCTGTCGAGCCTGACGGGCGAGGCGGTGTCGAGCGTGCGGATCGCCGCGGGAACGACCGCCCGGGTGCCGGTGGAGGATGCCGCGGTGTACCGCTTCGCTGCGGAAGGCGGCCGCGTTCGCGCGAACATCACGTACAGCGGGCCGGATGCCCTCGCCGGGTACGACGTGCTCCCTGCGGATGCCGCCGCCGAGCCGGTCGTGGTCTACCCGCAGTGATGTCGGCGCCTGGCCAGACGAAGCCTGGTCAGGTCACGCCTTGTCAGCTGAAGCAGGGTCAGAAGAAGCGGAACCGCTCCGGTCCGAGATCCCAGGGGTCGCGGTCGAGGTACTCGGCCGCCGCGCGGAAGACGCAGCTCTCGATCATCATCCGACGGTGGAGGTCGTCGTTGCGGTGCAGGTGACTGAGCCGTTCGATGGGGAGGCGGTACAGGATGATCCGCTTCTCGTCGGTCAGCACGGTCCAGCGCGGGATGCCGTCGTCGTCGGACGCCGGCGGCATCGCCCCCACCTCGAAGCGCACGTCGCGAAGCTCCGGCCAGGCGCTGCGGAGGAATTCTGCGGCCGTGGTGACGCTCAGGTCGAACTTGTCGGCACGCGTCTCGAGTGCCGGGAGGGGCGGCCTCACGACAGGGCTGCGGTCGAGTCGGCCGTGCCGGCCGTGGCGTGCCGGGCGGGGCACGGCGGCGGTGCGTGGACGCCTCATCATTCCCCCATCCTAGGTCGGCGGTGGTGCCCGGTCCCGATCCCGCGGCGTGGAGCGGTTCGGGCGGCGGGGAGCCGTCCGCGCGGCGGGCGCCGGCACGGATGCGGGTGGGCGCGACCGCGGCGCGGCATCCCGGCCCGCCCCGCGCTCTCGCCTAGCCTGGATCCCGATGCGTGAGAGACTCTGCTCCAAGGTGGGCTGCGCCCGTGAGGCCGTGACGACCCTGACCTTCGACTACGGCGACCAGATGGCGGCGCTCGGGCCGCTCGGCGGGGGCAACGACCCGCACGCTCACGATCTCTGCGCGATCCACACCGACCGTCTCTCGGTCCCCAAAGGCTGGATGGTCGTCCGTCACGAGACGCTCCGCGTCTGATCTCCCCGTCGGCGACATCCGTCCGCTGACATCCGTCTCCTGCCGTGGGGCGATCCATCGCGCGGGGATGGGACAATGGTCGGATGCCGACTCCCGTGAACACCCTCGACTTCGTCGTCGCCGACCTCTCCCTCGCTGAGGCCGGCCGTCACCAGATCCGCCTGGCGGAGAACGAGATGCCCGGCCTCATGGCCCTGCGCGAGGAGTTCGGTCCCGCGCAGCCCCTCGCCGGGGCGCGCATCGCCGGTTCCCTTCATATGACGGTGCAGACCGCCGTGCTCATCGAGACGCTCGTCGCCCTCGGTGCGCAGGTGCGCTGGGCGAGCTGCAACATCTTCTCGACGCAGGACGAGGCGGCCGCCGCCGTGGCGGTGGGTCCCACCGGCACGCCGGAGGCGCCCGCGGGCGTGCCGGTGTTCGCGTTCAAGGGCGAGACGCTGGAGGAGTACTGGCAGCTCGCCGACCGCATCTTCGACTGGTCGGCGGAGGGCTTCGACGGGCCGAACCTCATCCTCGACGACGGCGGTGACGCGACCCTTCTCGTGCACAAGGGCGTGGAGTTCGAGCGTGCGGGCGCCGTGCCGGAGCCGGCGGAGGGCGACTCCGCCGAGTACCGCATCGTCCTCGACACTCTCCGCTCGAGCCTCGCCCGCGACCCGCAGCGCTTCACGCGCATGGCCGCCGGCATCCTGGGTGTCACGGAGGAGACGACCACAGGCGTCCACCGCCTCTACGAGCTCCACGCCGCAGGCAAGCTGCTGTTCCCCGGCATCAACGTGAACGACTCCGTCACGAAGTCGAAGTTCGACAACAAGTACGGCATCCGCCACTCGCTGCCCGATGGGATCAACCGCGCGACCGATGTGCTGATGGGCGGCAAGGTCGCGTTCGTCGTCGGCTACGGTGACGTGGGCAAGGGCGCGGCCGAGGCGCTGCGTGGCCAGGGCGCGCGTGTCATCGTGGGGGAGGTCGACCCGATCTGCGCGCTGCAGGCCGCGATGGACGGCTTCCAGGTCGCGCGTCTGGAGTCGGTCATCGACGACGTCGACATCCTCATCACCGGCACCGGCAACACGCGGGTCGTCACGGTCGATCACCTCTTGGGCCTCAAGCACCTCGCGATCGTCGGCAACGTCGGTCACTTCGACGACGAGATCGACATGGCGGGCCTCGAGGCGGTCCCGGGGGTGGAGCGCGTGGAGATCAAGCCTCAGGTGCACGAGTGGCGTCTGCCGACCGGTCGCAGCATCCTGGTGCTGTCGGAGGGGCGTCTGATGAACCTCGGCAACGCGACGGGGCACCCGTCGTTCGTGATGAGCGCGTCGTTCACCAACCAGGTGCTCGCCCAGCTCGAGCTCTACACCAACACCGACGCGTACCCGGTCGGCGTGTACGTGCTCCCGAAGATCCTCGACGAGAAGGTCGCGAGGCTCCACCTCGCCGCTCTCGGCGTCGAGCTGACGACGCTCACCGACGAGCAGGCGGCCTACATCGGCGTGCCTGTCGAGGGGCCGTACAAGCTCGAGCACTACCGCTACTGACCGTCGCCGACGGCGCAGGCGCGGAGTTTTTCCCGGCCGCTCTCATTTTGACATAGTCAAAACAAGCGGTAGGGTGGAGGGCATGCCCGCCCGCCCCGCCACGCCCTCTGTGGGTGCGGCACACGACCACGACGTCGCGCCCGCCGACGCCGCCGTCGCGCTGCGGGCGGCCGGCCTGCGGGTCACCGAGTCGCGCGCGGCCGTCTACGACGCGCTCGCCGCCGCCCCGCATGCCAGCGCCGACGACGTCTACGCCGCGATCGCCGTCCACGTGCCGACGGCCAGCCGTCAGTCGGTGTACAACGCGCTCGGTGACTTCGCCGACGCCGGCATCGTGCGCCGCATCGAACCGGCGGGGCGCCCCATGCTGTTCGAGCTGCGGGTCGCCGACAACCACCACCACCTCGTCTGCACCGTGTGCGGCGCCGTCGAAGACGTCGAGTGCGTCCTCGGCGAGGCCCCCTGTCTCACCCCGTCGGAGACCCACGGCTTCGCCCTGCAGTCGGCCGAGGTCACCTTCTGGGGCACCTGCCCCGCGTGCGCCGCTGCTGCGGCGTGACGCCCCCGAACTTCTCTGCCGCAAAAAGCCCATCCGAGGAAGGAACACCATGAGCGTCCAAGACGACAGCGTCGCGCCGATCGGGGAGAACCCGACCGACATCGACCAAGCGGTCACCGTCACCGACACCGACGAGGCGCACGCCGAGCAGTCGGCGACCTGCCCGGTCATCCACAGCCAGCCCCACCCGACGAGCGGCTCGGCGAACAACGTCTGGTGGCCGAACCAGCTGAACCTCCGCATCCTCAAGAAGAACCCGGCCGTCGCCAACCCGCTGGGCGACGACTTCGACTACCGCGCCGCGTTCGAGCAGCTCGATCTCGCCGCCGTGAAGGCCGACATCGCCGAGGTGCTGACCACCTCGCAGGACTGGTGGCCCGCCGACTTCGGCAACTACGGCCCCCTCATGATCCGCATGGCGTGGCACTCCGCGGGCACCTACCGTGTGACCGACGGTCGCGGCGGCGCCGGCGCCGGACAGCAGCGCTTCGCCCCGCTGAACAGCTGGCCCGACAATGTCAACCTCGACAAGGCGCGGCGCCTCCTGTGGCCGGTCAAGAAGAAGTACGGCCAGAGCATCTCGTGGGCCGACCTCATGATCCTCGCCGGCAACGTGGCACTCGAATCGATGGGCTTCGAGACCTTCGGCTTCGCCGGCGGACGCCCCGACGTGTGGGAGCCCGACGACGACGTCTACTGGGGCCCGGAGACCACGTGGCTCGGCGACGAGCGCTACACGGGCGACCGCGAGCTCGAGAAGCCGCTGGCGGCCGTTCAGATGGGTCTGATCTACGTGAACCCGGAGGGACCGGGCGGCAACCCCGACCCGCTCGCGTCGGCCCGCGACATCCGCGAGACCTTCGCCCGTATGGCCATGAACGACGAGGAGACGGTCGCGCTGATCGCCGGTGGCCACACCTTCGGCAAGACGCACGGTGCCGGCCCCGACTCGAACCTCGAGGGCAACCCCGAGGCCGCCGGCATCGAGATGCAGGGCCTCGGCTGGAAGAACAACTTCGGCACCGGCAAGGCCGACGACACGATCACGTCGGGTCTCGAGGTCACGTGGACCTACCACCCGACCCGCTGGGACAACGAGTTCTTCCACATCCTCTACGCCTACGAATGGGAGCTGTTCTCCAGCCCGGCCGGCGCTCACCAGTGGCGTCCGAAGAACGGCATGGGCGCCGACATGGTGCCGCTGGCGCACTCCGACGGCAAGCGCGAGCCCCGCATGCTCACGAGCGACCTCGCCCTGCGCATGGACCCGGAGTACGACAAGATCTCGCGCCGCTTCAAGGACGACCCGGAGGCGTTCGCCGACGCGTTCGCGCGCGCCTGGTTCAAGCTCACCCACCGCGACATGGGTCCCGTCGAGCGCTACCTCGGCCCCGAGGTGCCCTCGGAGCAGCTGATCTGGCAGGACCCGGTGCCCGCGGTCGACCACCCGCTCATCGACGACGCCGACGCGGCCGCCCTGAAGGCGCGCATCCTCGAGTCGGGTCTCTCGGTGTCGGAGCTCGTCGCCACCACGTGGGCGGCGGCGTCCACCTTCCGCGGCAGCGACAAGCGCGGCGGCATCAACGGTGCCCGCATCCGTCTCGCACCGCAGAAGGACTGGGAGGTCAACAACCCCGCCCAGCTCCACAAGGTGCTCGGCGTGCTCGGCGGCATCAAGGCCGATTTCGACGCGACCGCCGAGGGCGGAAAGAAGGTGTCGCTGGCCGACCTGATCGTGCTGGCGGGCAACGCCGGCGTCGAGAAGGCCGCGAAGGATGCCGGAGTCGAGATCGAGGTGCCGTTCCACGCGGGGCGCACCGACGCCTCGGCCGAGCAGACCGACGTCGAGTCGTTCGCGTGGCTCGAGCCGGCCGCCGACGGCTTCCGCAACTACCAGGGCCCCGTCGCGATGGCCTCGGGCCTGCCGGCAGAGCACCTGCTCATCGACAAGGCGAACCTGCTCACCCTCAGCGCACCGGAGATGACCGTGCTCGTCGGCGGTCTGCGGGTGCTCGGCGCCAACTGGGACGGCTCGACCTACGGTGTGTTCACCGAGCGTCCGGGCGTGCTCACGAACGACTTCTTCGTGAACCTGCTCGACCTCGGCACCACGTGGAAGCCGCTCGACCCGGGCTCGCACGCCTTCGCCGGCACCAAAGACGGCTCGGGCGAGCCGGTAGGCATCGGCACGCGCGTCGACCTCCTGTTCGGGTCGAACTCCGAGCTTCGCGCGCTCGCCGAGGTCTACGCCTCCGACGACGCGAAGGAGAAGTTCGTGCGCGACTTCGTCGCCGCGTGGGGTCGCGTCACCGAGCTCGACCGGTTCGACCTGCACCGCTGAACGCGCATACCGCGCTGACGCACCGGACGGCCCGCGCCCCACGGGGGCGGGCCTTCCGCATGCCGGCCGAGACGATGCCGCTCAGCTGGCGGCGTCAGGCCCGTCGAACAGCGCGCGGTGGGCGAAACCCGCCAACAGCGCACCCACGATCGGGAAGACGAGGAAGACCCACAGCTGCACCAGCGCGTCGCCGCCGCCGTAGATGGCGGTGGCGATCGAGCGGGCCGGGTTGACCGACGTGTTGTCGATCGGAATGGATGCCAGGTGGATGAGGGTGAGGGTCAATCCGATGACGAGCCCCGCCAGCTTCGTGCCGCGGGTGGCGTGGGTGACGCCGAGGATGACGAGGACGAAGATGCCTGTGAAGAGGATCTCGGCGGTGATGGCGGCCCCGAGGCCGAAGCCGCCGGGGGAGTGCTCGCCGAACCCGTTGCTGGCGAACCCCGCCGCCTGACGGTCGCTCAGCCACCCTGCCGGTCCGAACAGGCCGATGAGCACGAGGAGACTCGTGCCGATCGCGCCCCCGACGATCTGGGCGATGATGTACCCCAGCGTGTCGCGCCAGGGGAAGCGGCCGGCCGCAGCGAGGCCCAGGGTGACGGCCGGGTTGAAATGTCCGCCGGAGATCGGCCCCCACGCGTAGGCGCCCGCGATCACCGTGAGGCCGAACGCCAGCGCGACCCCCACGAACCCGATTCCGAGGGAGGTGCCGTTCTCGCCGACGCCGAAGTCGGCGGCGAACAGGGCGGCACCGATCGAGCCGAAGACCAGGAGGAAGGTGCCGGCCGCTTCGGCGAGCAGGATCACGCCCGTCGATGGTCCGGCGGGGGCAGGAGTGTGGTCGAGGGGAGTCGGCTCTGACGGGGTGTCGGGTATCGGATCGGTGCTCATGACGTGTCCTTTCCTGGGCTGACCGGCCATCGAGGACGATTCTGCCCCCGCCGGGCTCGATGCGACAGACGGGGTGCGGCGTCCCCCTCGCCGCCCCGAGGAGCGAGGCGACTCCCGCCCCCTTCGCAGAACCGTCCGATACTGTGTCAGTCAGCGCACTCACCCTGGCGCGCACCGGCACCGGCCGAACCCGAAGGACGAATGGGTCAGATGGCATCCCGCATCCTCGTCGTCGACGACGACACCGCTCTGGCAGAGATGATCGGCATCGTGCTGCGCACCGAGGGGTTCGAGCCCCTGTTCTGCGCCGACGGCGCTGCCGCCGTCGACGTGTGGCGGCAGGAGCGGCCCGACCTCGTGCTGCTCGACCTGATGCTCCCGGGCGTCGACGGCATCGAGATCTGCACGCGCATCCGCGCTGAGTCTGGCGTGCCGATCATCATGCTCACCGCCCGCACCGACACGGCCGACGTCGTGCGCGGGCTCGAGTCGGGCGCCGATGACTACATCGTGAAGCCGTTCAATCCGAAGGAGCTGGTCGCGCGCATCCGCACCCGCCTGCGTCCGGCCGCCGCCGCCCCGGCCGAGATGCTGCGCATCGGCGATCTCGCCGTCGACGTCGCCGCCCATGAGGTGCGTCGCGGTGACACGGTCATCGCCCTCACCCCGCTCGAATTCGAGCTTCTCGTCGCCCTGGCATCCAAGCCGCAGCAGGTCTTCTCGCGCGAAGCGCTGCTCGAACAGGTGTGGGGCTACCACTACAAGGCCGACACGCGTCTGGTGAACGTGCACGTGCAGCGACTGCGGGCCAAGGTCGAGATCGACCCCGACAATCCGAAGATCGTCACGACGGTGCGCGGCGTCGGGTACCGCGCGGGCGCCGCCGTCTAGCGAGGTGTCACCCATCGTGGCTTCGGCGACCGCATCGGCCCGCACCGCGGCGCTGCCGACCTGGCGCGACTGGCGCTCGTGGCCCGACTCGGTCGTACACGCGTGGCGCCGTTCGCTGCGCTTCCGCACGCTGGCACTCACCCTCGGTCTGACCGCGCTGACCATCCTCGTGGCGCTCGTCTGGATGGCGCTGGCGATCCAGAACGACCTCTTCGAGTCGCGGGTCGCGCAGGTCGAGGAGTCGGCACAGCGTGCCACCCTCGCGGCGCAGACGACGTTCGACGCCGCCGAGGTCGAAGGCAGCCGTGCAGCCCTCGAGAACCTCATGCGCGAGGTGCAGTCCACCCAGTTCCGTCAGGCGGGCACCGACATGTACGCCATGTTCCGGGTGTCGTCCGAGCCGTCGGCGGTCGCGCCTCAGGACCTGGATGCCGGTGGGCTCACCGAGTCGCTGCTGTCGCCCGAGCTGCGTTCGGCGGTCGCGTCCGACAGTGCCTACCAGGCCTGGCAGTCGATCGCCCTCCCCACCGACGATGGCGGCATGGTGCCCGGCGTGGTCATCGGGCAGCAGATCGTGCTTCCCGAAGCCGGCCCGTACGAGCTGTACTTCGCCTACGACCTGGCCGCGGAAGCCGAGACGCTCCGCTTCGTGCAGGTGACCCTGTGGGGCGTCGGTCTCGTGCTCGTCGTGCTCATCGGCGCCATCTCGTGGTTCGTGCTGCGCTCGATCACCGTGCCGATCGGACAGGCTGCCGAGACGAGCGCCAAGCTGGCCGCGGGCGACCTGGGGGTGCGCCTGCCCGTGCACGGCGAAGACGAGTTCGCGACGCTCGGCCGGTCGTTCAACGCGATGGCCGACAGCATCGAGAGTCAGATCAAGGAGCTCGCCGATCTGTCGCTCGTGCAGCAGAGGTTCGTCTCCGACGTCTCGCACGAGCTGCGTACGCCGCTGACGACGATCCGTCTCGCATCCGACATGCTCAATGATCAGCGGGAGGGGTTCGACCCGACGACCGCGCGTGCCGCTGAGCTGCTGCACGCCCAGGTGCAGCGCTTCGAGACGCTGCTCACCGACCTGCTGGAGATCAGCCGGTACGACGCGGGGTCGGTGCAGCTGGAGAAGGAGCCGACGAGTCTCGCGCACCTCGCGGAGGACGTCGTCGCCTCGATGCAGCAGCTCGCCGAGCAGCACGGCACCGACGTGCGTGTCGTCGCTCCCGGCGGATACTCGCCGGTCGACATGGATCCCCGCCGCGTGCGGCGCATCGTCCGGAACCTCCTGGGAAACGCCATCGAGCACGGCGAGGGCCGGCCGATCGTCGTCACCGTCGACAGCGACCAGCGGGCGGTCGCCGTCGGCGTGCGCGACTACGGACTGGGGATGCGCCCCGACGACGTCGAGCGGGTGTTCGACCGCTTCTGGCGCGCCGACCCGTCGCGCAAGCGGACGATCGGCGGCACGGGGCTCGGGCTGTCGATCGCCCTCGGTGACGCGAAGCTCCACGGCGGAACCCTCGCCGTCTGGTCCGACCTCGGTCGTGGCACGAACTTCGTGCTCACCCTTCCGCGCGGTGCCGCGCCCATCGGCACCTCGTCGCCGATCCCCGTCGACCCGGGCGACGACGGCGCCACCCTCGACGACCTGGGGCTGACCCAGCCGATCGAGATCGTGAAGAGCTCCACGGGAGGAAGAGCATGACCGGGATGCCGACCGGCCACCGCATCCGCCGCGTCGCGGGTGCGCTCGCCGCCGCCGTTCTCGCGGCCGCCCTCACCGCGTGCGCCGGCCTGCCGGTGAGCGGTCCCGTCAAGCTCGGACGGGCGGCGGCGGATGCGGCGGAGGATCCGGCCGTCTTCTTCAATCCCGAGGAGCCCGCCCCCGGGATGACGCCGCAGCAGGTCGTCGACGGCTTCATCGCCGCCGCCACGGGACCCCGCAACGACTGGGGGGTGGCGCAGCTGTTCCTCACCGACGCGTTCGCCGAGCGGTGGCAGCCGACCGCCGGGGTCACGGTGTACGCCCCCGACCAGCGCACCATGACGGAGCCGGCCGAGGGTGAGGTCGCGGTCGAGATCCTGCCGGAGGCCTCCGTCGACGCGACCGGCGCCTACACGGTGGTGGACAGCGGACCGGCCACGCTCACGTACCGTCTCGAGCAGGTCGGCGGCCAGTGGCGGATCGCTGATGCGCCCGACGGCATCGTGCTCGACCGCAACCGGTTCGCTTCCGTCTTCCGGAGCTACTCGCTCATGTACTTCGACCCGTCGTGGACCTACCTCGTTCCCGACCAGCGGTGGTTCGCCGTCGAGAACGCGCCGACGCGCATCACGGAGGCGCTCGTGAGCGGTCGGCCGAGCGCGTGGCTCGCCGACTCCGTCGTGACCGCCTTCTCGGAGAGCGCGGGGCTGGTCGGGCCGTCGGTGCCGGTGCGCTCGCAGGTCGCCGAGGTGTCGCTGCGCACCGCCGCCCGCGACCTCGATCAGCTGACGCTCGACCGCATGCAGGTGCAGCTGGAGCGGAGCCTGGCGACGGCCCGGGTCGGGGGCGTTCAGATGCTCGTCGACGGCCAGCCGCTGGCGGCCACGGCGGCTCCGGTGCGCAGCACGCGCATCGAGTCGCGTTCGCTGGTGCGTTCCGGCGACGCGTTCGGCTTCCTGTCCGGCACCGACGTGGAGCCGGTGCCGGGGCTGAGCCCGGCGGTCGTCTCGTCCGGCGCGGTCGCCGCAGAGGTCGACGCCGATCGCGTCAACGCCGCCGTCCTCACCGCTTCGGGCGAGGTCTGGCGCGTGCGCTCCGATGGCGCGACCCAAGCCCTCGACGCCCGCGACCGTCTCATCCCTCCCACCTCCGATCCGAGCGAGTTCGTGTATTCGGTGCCGGCCTCGACGCCGTCGGCCGTGTTCGCGTTCGGTCCCGACGGCACGCGCTACGAGGTCGCCGGGGCGTGGCCGGGGGCGACACGCATCTCCGCGATGCGGGTCTCCCGCGACGGCACGCGCGTCGCCGCGCTCGTCGTCGACGGGGGACGCCCGACGGTGATGGTCGCCGGCATCGTGCGCAGCCCGGACGGCGCGCCGGAGCGATTCAGCGACCCCCTGCCGTTGGGCACGCTCCCCGGTGACGGGATCGGCATGGTGTGGCTCGATGACGCGACTCTCGCGGTGCTTGCCGGAGTGGGCAGCCAGCAGATCGTGATCGAGCAGCCGGTGGGGGGACCGTCGACGCAGACGCGCGCACCCGAGGGTGCGACGGGGATCGCGGGCGGGAACGAGTCGGGCACGGTCCGCATCCTCGATTCCGAGGGCCAGCTGTTCGGTCAGCGTGGCGCGGCGTGGTCGCTCATCGCCTCGGATGTCGCGTTCGTCGCGGTGCAGAAGGGCTCACCCGACTGACGTCTCCTCCCCAGGTGCCCTCGCGCGATCGCCTGTGCCCAGCCCTCGGCGAAGCGGCGCGCAGCGGGCACGAGCGGGGCAGTGTGGCGGGGATGCCGTATCTCGATCGCCCTTCTCTCCTCTCTGCGGCGCCCGTCTCGCCGTCTTCTCTGCGGCGTCGCCTCGCGCCGTCGATGGGCGCGGCGCTCGCCGTTCTCTTCCCCGTCTGGTGCGCCGCGTGCGACCAGCCCGGGGCGGCGCTGTGTCCCGCCTGTGCCGACGCGCTTGTGCCGAAGACACTCGATTCGCCTGGCCCGGGGGTGCCGACAGGCCACGACGCAGCGGCGTGGCCGTTGTCGCAGACCCTCGCGTGCGGCCTTCGCGTGCATTCGGCTCTCGCGTACGACGGCGCGGTGGCGCGCGTCATCCGCGCCCTCAAGCAGGATGGGCGCACCTCACTCGCACGCCCGCTCGGAGTCGCCTTGCGCACCGTGCTCGCGCCGCATCTCGACGAGAACACCGCGGTCGTTCCCGTGCCCTCGTCGCGCGCCGCGTTCCGGCGCCGCGGGTACAGCGTCACGGAACTGCTCGTCCGCCGTGCCGGCGCCCACCCCGTCCGCGCGCTGCGCGCCGCGCGCGCGTCGCGCGACCAGCGTGCACTCGGTCGGGCCGAGCGCGCCGGGAACGTCGTCGGCACCTTCCGCGCCCGGCCCCGCGACGGGGCGCGTGTCGTCCTGGTCGACGACGTCGTGACCACGGGTGCGACCCTCGCCGAGGCCGCGCACACGCTCCGCGACGCGGGCGCGGAGGTCGTGTGCGCGGTCACGGTGGCGGCGACCCCCAGACGTGGGGGACGAAGGTTTCTCACGGCGTCCGCCACGTGACATCCGACCGCCCCACCGATAGCGTTGAAGGGACAAAGGCGAACTCAGGGTCCGCCCTTGACCGGGTGGACCCGGAACAAGGAGGTCAGGGATGGAAACCAACATCGTCGGCGTCGGAGTGAGCATCAGCGATCGCTTCCGCACGGTGACAGAGGAGAAATCCGCCCGCATCGAGACCCTCGCGCCGCGCGCTCAGCGGCTCGACGTCAAAGTCACCCACCGCGCCTACCACAACGGTGGTCGCGAAGAGGAGACGGTGGAGCTCACGGTCACCGGCAAGGGACCGATCGTTCGCGCAGAGGCCACCGACAACGACAAGTTCGTGGCGCTCGATATGGCCGTCGACAAGCTCGCCGAGCAGCTGCGACGTGCGAAGGACAAGCGCGTCGACGCCCGCAATCACCCGCGCGGAGCCAAGTTCGAGAAGGGCAGCGGCGCGATCGAAGGGATCGACGTGCAGCCGGCCTCCGTCGAGGTGCTCCGCGCCGTCGCCACCGGCGAGGTTCCCGTGCAGCTCACCGAGGAGGAAGAGGAGTACACCCCGGTCGTCATCCGCACCAAGCAGTTCGAGCCGGAGTGGATGAGCGTCGAAGACGCCGTCGACCGCATGGAGCTCGTCGGTCACGACTTCTTCCTGTTCATCGACGCCCGCACCGACCACCCGAGCGTCGTCTACCGGCGCAAGGGCTGGGACTACGGTGTGATCTCGTTGACGACCACGGCATCCCCGGAGCAGCTGGCTTCCTGATGTGCCGCGCACCGGGTGCTCGCGCCCGGTGACGTGCTCATACGAAGGCGACCGGTGCCGTTCGGCCCGGTCGCCTTCGTCATGCCCGCTGCCGCCGCGCCGGCGCGGGATCAGTCGAAGAAGCCGTCGAGCAGACTGCCGAT
>JAEYVZ010000045.1 GCA_023431405.1 Actinomycetes bacterium | reverse complement strand
CCGAGGAGGAGAAGGACTCGTTCGACGTCGTCCTCGAGGCCGCCGGCGACAAGAAGATCCAGGTCATCAAGGTCGTCCGCGAGCTCACCTCGCTCGGCCTCGGTGAGGCGAAGGCCGTCGTCGACGGTGCTCCCAAGGCCGTCCTCGAGGGCGCCAACAAGGAGACCGCCGACAAGGCGAAGGCCGCTCTCGAAGAGGCCGGCGCGACGGTTACCCTCAAGTAATCACGCTCTCGCGATCGAAGGCCCCCGGGTTCATCCCCGGGGGCCTTCGTGCATCCTGCGCTCAGCCGCGCGCGTCGACCGCGGCACGGCTTCCGTCATTCGACCCCGGCCTCGCGGATGAGGTCGGCGTCGCGCACGGCGGAGTTCTGAGCGTCGACCGCTGACGTCGAGGCACGCACGATGAGGCGCGCGGGCATGCGGACGTGCTCGACAGGCGCCTCAGGGTCTGCGATCCGCGCCAGCAGCATCTCCACCGCCATGCGCCCCTGCTCGCGCGGCACCTGCTGGAGCGTCGTGAGGGCGAACATCTCCGCGTGCTCGTGATCGTCGATCCCCACGACGCTGAGGTCGCCGGGAACGAGGATGCCGAGGCGGCGAGCGGCGATGATCGCCCCGACCGCCACCTCGTCGCACACCGCCACGAGTGCCGTCGGGCGTCTTCGCGGATCGCCGAGCAGGTCGACCGCGGCGCGGTAGCCGGCCGACATCGACACCTCCGACGTGATGTGACGCCGCCGGGGCCCGAGCCCCGACTCCACCATCGCCGCTTCGTAGCCGGCGAGCCGCTGCTTGTCGACATGCGCCCAGTGTGCGCCCGCCCCGCCGCCGAGGAACGCGATCTCGGTGTGCCCGAGACCGATGAGGTGCTCTGTCGCCCGGCGCGCGGCGTAGTCGTCGTCGATCTCCACCAGGCTCGTGCCCTCGCCGGTGCCGACGACCGACACGATCGGCCTTCCGATGCGGGTCAGAAGCTCCAGCTCGTGGTCTTCCGGCTCGAGCCCCACCGCGATCAGGCCGTCGAACCGCTGCCGTGCGAGGAAGTCGCCGAAGATGCGCTCGCGGCCCGGCGTTCCCGGCCGGGCGTCGTAGAGGGTGAGGTCGAGTCCGTGCTCGAGCAAGGCCTGCTGGATCCCTTCGAGCACCTCAGCGAAGAACCAGCGGTTGACGTACGGCATCACGACGCCGACATTCTGGGTGCGCCCGGTCGCCAGGCTGACCGCACTGGTCGACGGCACGTACCCGAGCTCGTCGGCGGCGGCACGCACCCGCTTCCTCGTCGCCTCCGAGACGTAGCCGCTGCCGGTCAGCGCGCGACTGGCGGTGGCCTTCGACACGCCCGCTCGGGCCGCGACCTCAGCGATGCCAGCCATGCCCTCCCCTTCGAGACCGATGTGCGGGAACTCTAGCGGAACACTACAATATATGGAACCGGTTGTAGGGCCGCCGATGCCTGTCATCCTGCGGCTTTCTCCGCCGTTATCCGCTTGTGATGCATTCACATGTTGTGGGGTGGTGGGGGAGTCCACTAGCTTGGCCTGGAATCGGTTCCCTACCGAAGCATCGACGTGCGCCCGAGCACTCGGGCACTCAACGAGGAGGAGATCACATGAGGATGTCACAGCGACGACTCATCGCCCCGCTCGCCGTTCTCGGCGTCGCGGGTCTGGCGCTGGCGGGCTGCAGCGGCGGCCCCGGCGGCGGCGGAGGCGACAACAACGGCGGCAGCGGCGGCGCCGACGACAACGTCGTCACCGTCTACGGCACGATCGCCGACACCGAGGCCGAGCTCCTCGAGAAGTCGTGGGCCGCGTGGGAGGAAGAGAACGGCATCGACATCAAGTACGAGTCGTCGAAGGAGTTCGAAGCGCAGATCGCGGTCCGTGCGCAGGGAGGCAACGCGCCCGACCTCGCGATCTTCCCGCAACCCGGTCTCATGGCCGACATGGCTACGCGCGGCTTCCTGAAGCCCGCTCCCGACGCCGTCAAGGCCAACGTCGAGGAGAACTGGAGCGAGGACTGGGCCAACTACGGCACGGTCGACGGCACGCTCTACGGCGCGCCGCTCATGGCGAGCGTCAAGGGATGGATCTGGTACTCGCCGTCGTTCTTCGAGGAGAACGGCTACGAGGTGCCCACCGACTGGCAGGGCATGCTCGACCTGACCGCGCAGATCCGCGAAGACACCGACAAGGCCCCGTGGTGCATCGGCTTCGGCTCGGATGCCGCGACCGGCTGGCCCGGAACCGACTGGATCGAGGACATCGTCCTGCGCCAGTCGGGCACCGAGGTCTACGACCAGTGGGTCGCCAACGAGATCCCGTTCACCGACCCGCAGATCAAGTCGGCCTTCGACGAGTTCGGCAAGATCGCGCTGAACCCCGACTACGTCAACGCCGGCTTCGGCGACGTCAAGTCGATCGTGACCACGCCCTTCGGCGACCCGGCGACGGCGCTCGTGAGCGGTGAGTGCGCCCTGCACCACCAGGCGTCGTTCTACGACGGGTTCATCGTCGACGCGGGCGGCACGGTCGCCGAGGACGGCGACATCTGGGCCTTCCTCATGCCTCCCTACGAGGCCGGTGGAAGCTCCGACGGCGCTGTCGTGACCGGTGGTGGCGAGATCGTCGGCGCGTTCGACGACTCCGAGTCGACCCAGAAGGTGCAGGAGTACCTCTCCAGCCCCGAGTGGGCCAACGAGCGCGTGAAGCTCGGCGGTGTCATCTCGGCGAACAAGGGCCTCGACCCGGCCAACGCGTCGAGCGAGATCCTGTCCGCAGCGATCGAGATCCTGCAGGCCGACACCACGACGTTCCGCTTCGACGCCTCCGACCTGATGCCGTCGGCCGTCGGTGCGGGAACGTTCTGGAAGGGCATGATCGACTGGGTCAACGGCACGAGCACCGACACCGTTCTCGAGCAGATCGAGTCCGGATGGCCCTCATCCTGATCCGATAGCAGTCGGGGCCGCCCCCACGGGGGC
>JAEYVZ010000080.1 GCA_023431405.1 Actinomycetes bacterium | reverse complement strand
ACGATCCACATCGCTCTTCAACCGGCGAAGCACATCGCCGATCTCCTCACGACCGCTGTCGAGCTTTCCCGCCATCGCTTCCATCTCGCCATACGACGCCTTGAAGTCAGCCATTCGATCCTCCTGAGTCTCGGATGCCGGAACCCCCGGCGCTCTCAGGCTACGAAGGTGTCGCGCGGGCACCAATGGGGAGAACTCCCCGATCCGCCCGGCTCGCTCGCCGTCACGCCGACGGCGCGACCCAGCGCATGGTGCTCATGATGAGGTCGCCCGTCGCCATGAGAGGCTCCACGAGGGCATGCGCCTGAGGGTCATCGGCGACCATCACCGTGAAGTGGAAGTGGAGGGCGCGACGGGCCCCCGTCTCGGAGGCGGGCACCAGATAGTGGGCTGAGCGACCCACCATGCCCGCGTGCTCGTCGGACGTGCGCTCCTCGGCACGCCACACCCACATCGGCGTCTCGGTGAAGTCGGCGTCGTCGACCTGTGCTCCACGAGCCAGGCGCACGAGAGCTTCCGGCCACCCGACGGTGTCCGGCAGGACGAACGGCGAGACGAGCATCACGGCCGGGAGCGGGATCCCTTCCCCGACGAGTGGGGCGAGGTACACCTGGAAGGCGCCCGATTCGCGGATCGCCGCCCGGTAGCGGGCGAGCATCCCCCGCAGCTGCACGATGAGGTCAGGGCGTCCGGCGGCCTTCAGCTGCGCCAGCGCCGAGGAGGTCATCGCGTCGTCGGCGAGCGCAGCGGCGGGCATGCGGCGCCAGCCGGGCGGGCAGAGGATCGTGTACGGGGTGGCGGTGGTCACCGGCGCGCCGCCGAGTTCTTCCCTGAGGGAGCTCATCGTCGTCGTTCCTTCCATTGCGGCGGTGCGGTGCGGCGAAGCGCCGCACGCTCCTCCCGCTCGGTGATGTACAGGCTGCTGCGCAGCTGGGCGAGCACCGTGGCACGCGCCTGCTCGAGCGCCGCCCGGTCGCGGGCCATCAGCGCGGGGCCGACCGAGGCCCACCAGCCATCGAGCGCCTCCAGCACGAGCGGGGCGTCGTCGGGGTCGACCAGTTCGCGCGTCGTGAATGCTGTCCCGGTCTGCCCGCCCGCCCTGTCGGCGCGCAGCGCCCGCCGCCAGAGGAACAGCGCGGCGACGCCCGCGACCACGAACAGGAGCAGGCCCACGATGACCGGCGCGGGCTCGTTGCGATCCACCTCGTCCCACCGGAAGACGACGACGGACACCGCGAAGAGCAACCAGATCACCCCGAGCACGAGAAGGTACCGCGCGGGCGCATGAGAGCCCCAGAGGCTCCCTGTGGCACGCATCGGCTCCAACCACGCGAGGATCCCGATCGACACCAGGGTGAGGATCCCGGCGATCACCACGCCGTCCTGCAGCGCCAGCGCCGACCGTCCCGAGCGTGCCGAGATCGCGACCAGGGCGACGCCGGTGGCGCCGAGCACGAGCGCGAAGACGAACAGCGCCCGGTGGAGGTGCGTCGCGGCGCGGGCGACCGACCGACCGGGCGCGCGCCGTTCGTTCGCCTCGCGGACCGCCTGCAGGCGCACCCGGTCGCGTTCCCGGGCGTGCTGCGGCGAGGAGGCGAGAACGGCCACCCGCCAGGAGTCCTCGACAGCGGTCTCGGCATCCGGGTAGTCGGCGTCGCCGACCAGGAGCTCCACCCGATCGATCAGGAGGCGTGCCTTGAGCGTCATCGCGCGATCCCCTCCGCCGGGTCGATCGCGGCGAACAGCGCGTCGACGTCGGCCAGCCGGCTCTCCAAGACGGCCACGTCGAAGTCGGAGGACACGGCGTACACGACGTGTCCGGATGCCGCGCCGATCCACTCGGCCTTCGGCACGAGCAGCGGTTCGGCATCGGGCGCCGGAAGAGCAGCCCCGAGCGAGAGGCGCCGCACCGCGCCCGGCATCGCCGGTGCGGCGACCGGTTCGACCACGGGCGGCACCGCCGTGAAGCCCGGTTCGGGCAGCAGCTGCTCCGGCATGGTGCCGTCGTCGTCCCGCGCCTGCACATAGACGTCGACGAAGCCCGTCGGCACGCCGTCGGACGGGTAGTGCCAGAAGCGCAGCGACACGTGCTCAGCCGGGAACAGCGCCGTCGCGAGCGCCTCCTCGGCGACCGCCGCACGGAGCTCGTCGGCATCGCGGCGGCCGCGCATGGCCTCCTCGGCGAGCCACCGGGCCCACTCCCCCGCATCCGCCCAGGGCGTGTCGAGGTAGTCGAGGGGGACGTGGATGAATCGGTCGGCGTCGTACGCGACACTCATCGGCACTGCGGGCATTCTTCCATCCTGTCTCGGCCGACCGGGCACCCTTGAACAGGCGCGCGGCGGCGGCGGATCGGCTCAGCGATCGCCGAACGGGCTCGGGACGAAATCGGGCATGTCCGGCAGCGGCACGCCCAGGCCCTGCACCGACTGGTACCCGCCGAAGCCGAGATTCCAGACGTTCGTGACCTGTGTGAGCCCGCCGACGCCGTCGACCCCGGAGAGCCAGTTGCGGGTGGCGTTGCCGGCGCGGCCACCCGGCCATGCCGTCGCCAGTCGCTCGGCCATCGTGGCCGCCTGACCGTCGAGCTGCGTCCCGCCCTGGCGGATCGCGTTCCACGTGTTGCGGCCCCAGCTGTTCTGGATGCCGCGGAAGAAGTCGTCGGCGATCCCCGCCGCACGAGCCTCACGGGCTGCGCGCCCGCCGTAGCGACCGCCCGCGCCCGCGATGCTGCGCAGGTCGTAGGCGACCGCGTTGCGTCCCGCGCTGAGCGTGCCGCGCGTCGCACCGCCCAGCCCGGATGCCGCCCGCAGCGACCCCAGCACGCCCTGGCCGCCCTTGAGCGCCTTGCCGAACGCACCGAGGAACGGGACGACGCCGATGAGATCGAAGACGATGTCCGTCATGCTCACCCGCTTCGACCCCGCGATCATCATCGTGAGATGCGCGGCCAGGGCGACGAAGCTCGCGATCGCCGCGATCGCCAGCAGTGCCGCCGCGATGGGGCCGGTGAGCACGATGGCGAGGATGACGGCGACCGTGCCGACGATCGTGGCGACCATCGCGATCCCGTCGAGGAGGTCCTCCCACCACGTGTCGTCGATGCCGGAGGCCTCGCACGCATCCTCGACGCCGGTGACGGCGGCCTCATAGGCCTTCTCCCACTCGTCGTACCCGGTCTCGAACGACGTCCACAGCTCGTCGAGCGTGCTCTCGGCGGTGGAGGCCGTCGTACGGGCTGTCGAGAGGGCCGATGCCGCCGCCCTCCGGTCGGCCGCGGTCGGCTCGTCCTCCCACGGCCACGTGTGGTCGAGGTCGTCGGAGGCGCGCTGCGCCCGGTGGAGGTCGTCGGCGGCATCCTGCGCCGCGGCGTGCGCCTCGCGGATCGGCTCCACGAGCGGGTCGACGGTCGTGTCCTGTGCGCGGCGCAGGGCCGACGCGTAGGTCACGAGCACGGGTCCCGTCTTGGTGTAGCGGGTCGCGACCTTGTGCAGGTCTGCAGCCAGCTCTCCCGCCGACTCGCGGATCGCGTCGAGGCCCTCCGCCTTGTACTTCGTCGCAGCGGAGAGCTTGTCGAGCTCGTCGGCGGTCCACTCCATCTGCGTGCCGATGCGCGAATACCTGCGCCCCGCCGCGGCGATGTCGTCGGGATCGCCCTCGATGGTCTCCAGGCCGAAGTGGCGATTCGGCGATACCAGGTGCCCAAAGGTCATCATTCGTCCTTCGAGAGGTTGATGTCGAGCTCGGTGAGGTTCTCGACGAAGTCCGACAGGTGGGTGTGCACGTTGGTGAGCGATTCCTGCACGACCTCGCGGTTGCCGTCCCAGCCCGACTCGAAGTCGCCGACGCGATCGCGCAGCCGGCCGTCTCCGGCCGGGCGGCGCACGGCGTCGCGGAGATCGTCGGTGTTCCCGCCGAGCTCCTCGAACTCCGTGACGAAGCGCCCCAGCCGCTCCGTCATGAGACGGAGGTCGTCGAGGTCGACGTCGATGCCGTCACCGGCCATGCCCACTCCTCATCTCGGCCCGTCGCCGCGGCGGCGGGGTGTGCTCGTCAGTTGCCGGCGAGTGCCTGGTCGGTGTCCTTGATCGCCTGCATCATCTTGCGCAGCGACTCACCCATGTCGCTGATGCCCTCGATCGCCTTCTCCAGCCCCGTCGTCAGCTCGTTGTACCCCTCA
>JAEYVZ010000023.1 GCA_023431405.1 Actinomycetes bacterium | reverse complement strand
CGCGGCACGCGCCCGGCGAGTATCACCGACGGGGCCCCTCGCTCTTCACGGTTGGCGACCACGGCGGTCACCATCGCATGGATAAGGGGGAAACCATGACGACCACATTCGGCGTCGAGGCCATCCGGCATTTCGCGAACGCACGCGCTCACGGACCGGACTCCAAGGCCGCAGACCTCACGTACACCTTCAATCGGAGCAACGGGTTCGACCGCGAGCTCCGAAACGCCCATCATGCGCGAGCGTTCTATTGGACGGAGCGCGACGCGTTCGAGAACGACCTGCACGACTCGTCGCTCGGCGGCGACGATGCGAACTGGGTCGACAACGTCGACCTGTTCTGGATCGAGACGCACGGCAACAACGTGAACGGCATCCCGATCATGCTGTACGACAACCCCGTCGACGAGTGGCTCACCTGGGGCGACACCTGGGAGCTGGGTGAGGCGTGGAACGCCGAGTGGATGATGGCGTACTCGTGCCACACGGTCGACCGCAACAACGTCACCGCGCTGTGGCCGATCTTCAAGGGTCTCCACCTCTACTGCGGGGCCTGGGAGAACATGTACGACGGCGTCACCACCGACGAGTGCGGCGAAGACGTCGCCGACAACCTCACCGACGGCGACACGGTGTCGAGCGCCTGGATCGACGGCGTCTCCGACTGGTGGGTTGACAACCACCCGATCGTCGTCGGACCCGCGACGGCAGCGGCGTGGAACGGCGGGAACATCCGCTGGGACCTCTCGCCGCACAACACCGACCACATCTGGGGCGAAGGAAGCACCGCCCCCGACCTCGCCCCCGCACAGCAGGGCTGCCTGCTCTGGCGCTGGGCCGAGGGCTGAGAGCAGAGAGCTGAGAGCTGAGAGCTGAGAGCTGAGAGATGAGACAGGAGAACGCCATGAGCATCTACGACACCTTGACCGAGCAGCTCGTACGACACCTGAAAGAGGTGCCGGATGCCGTCGAGGTCATCTCTACCGGGCCTGTGCCCGACGAACTGCCCCACGCGCTTCTGCGCAGCGCGGGAGAGGCGACGGGGCTCGACTTCTCGCGACGCCCGGGAGAGCGACGCAAGTCCGTCACGGTGCTGCGCGACGAGTCGGGCGCGCGGGCGACCGTCTTCCACGCTTCGGGCGCGATCGCGGTGCGCACGGCGATCGGCGACTTCGACGACCCGTTCACCGCAGACCCCGGCACCGAAGAGCTCTCGTCACTCACCCAGAAGGCGTTCGCGGGCCTCGGCGTCGACCGGTTCATCCACAGCGATGATGCCGTGCCGTTCGAGCACCTGTGGCGCATCCGCGCCGCCGGAGCCGACCCACGCCACGAAGTCGTGGAGCCTGTGCTCGTGCGCGCGATCGGGGCCTTCCGCCACACGGTGAGAGACGTTCCCGTGCTGGGTCGGGCGTCGGCCCACGTCGAGGTCACGGGCGCGGGCACGATCAGCGCCTACTCCCTCTCGATCCGGCGCTTCACCGACCAATACTCGGAGTCGATCACGAAGGTCAGGTCTCGGGCGATCGAGGATGCCGCGGCCGAGATCGCGAAGCAGACGGCGACGGTGACCGGGGGCAGCGAAGACGCGGTGCTGACGGTCGACTCGTTCGATTTCGGGTACCTCAGCCTCGGGCGCAGACGCGCTCAGGCGGTGCTGGCACCGATGTACGTGGCCGCCGTGTCGATCGCACCGCAGGAAGGCAAGCGGGAGCAGATCCGCTCCGCGCATGTCTTCGCGGTGCCCGGCAGCGACGAACGCTTCCTGAAGCTGCCGCGGGGAGCTGCGGCAGCCCGCACGCGCCGCGCAGCCTGAATCCGCCCGCGCGCTCAGGGGCGCGCTCGTCGCGAGGCGACAGCCGCAACATCCTGCAGCGCGCGAAGCACTGTGCGCACGGGCGTGAGCGCGACGGCGTCTGGCCGGGCGAGCACGTCGACATGGCGGACGAGTGAGACGCCGATGACGGGCCGCAGCACCATCCCGTTGACGGCCAGCGGGGCGGCCATCGTACGTGGCATCACGGCGATGGCCGCCCCCGTGCGCACGACTTCGGCGGCGACGGAGAACTCGTTGATGCGGTGCTCCACCCGCGGTGGTTGACCGATGACGGCGCCGAGGTAGCCGAGCACACCGGTGAGCGGAAACCCCTCGTGCGTGGAGATCCACCGCTCGTCCCGCAACTGCTCCGGCCTGATGCCGGCGTGCGCCGCCAGGGGGTGGGCGGCGTGCAGCGCGATCTCGAGCGGCTCGACGAGCAGCGGTGTCACGACGAGCCGTTCGGCCGGCCACTCCGGATCGTGCGCTAGGCGGTGCGCGACGACGAGGTCGTAGTCGGCGGTGAGGTCGGGGAACCGCTCCTGCGCGACGTCGGCATCCGCAAGAGACACGCGTGACTGCGCGCCCAGTTCCGCGAGGAGCGGACCGAACAGCGCGAGCCCGGCACTGTGGAAAGCGGAGACCGTCACTGGTCGTTCCTCATGGTCGAGGAAGGCGCCGACGGCGTCGCGAGCGTGGGCGAGGGCCTCATCCACGCGCGCGGAGGCGACCGCCAACGCTTCACCGGCTTCCGTCAGCACCAGCCGGCGTCCTCGCTTGACCGTCAACGCCACCGGGATGCCGGCCTGCAAAGCGCTCAGCTGCTGAGAGACGGCCGACGCACTCACGTGGAGGGCCGCCGCAACCGCGGCGACGCTGCCCCGGTCGCCTAATTCGCGAAGGAGCCGAAGGCGTGCAGGATCCATAAGGTCAACTTAATCGTGAGCGAAGCAATCCGCTCTTGCTCTTATGCTTCGCGCTTTCGAGAGTAGGGGCATGACCGTTCGTACGCGCTCCGATCCTCTTGTCGATCTGCTGCTTCTGGGCGTCGCCGCGGTCTGGGGTGCGAGCTTTCTCGCGGCGAAGGATCTGGCCGCGGAAGTGGGCGTACCGGCGGCGGTCGCCCTCCGGTTCTTGGTCGCGGCCGCCGCGACGGGGATGCTGTGCCTCGCACGAAAGGAACGGCTCCCCCGCGGGGGAGGCCTGGCGATCGCAGCCCTCCTGGGCTGCTCGCAAGCGGCCGTCATCGGGCTCGAGACCTGGGGGGTGCACCTGACGACGGCGACCAATGCGGGCGTGCTGATCAGCCTGGCGCTGATCATGACTCCCATCCTCGACGGCATCGCCTCCCGATCGTGGCTGCCCCGGCCCTACTTCGTCGCTGCCGTCGCCGCCGTCGTCGGGGTCGCACTCCTCGTCTCCGAAGGCGGCTTTCGCACACCGACCGTCGGCGACGGCCTCGTCATCGCCGCGGCGGCCGTGCGTGCCGTTCACGTGACAGCGAGCGCGCACCTCACGCGCGGCCGCCGGGAGAGCGCCGTCGGCGTGGTGTTCATCCAGATGATCGTGTGTGCCGCCGTCTTCACCGCAATGGCAGGGCCCGAGCTCCCCGCCGCGGCCGCGCACCTCGATGCGCGCCGCTGGGCCGACCTGCTCTTCCTGGGTCTGCTGTGCTCCGTGTTCGCCTTCGTCGTGCAGCTGTGGGCGGTGCGGCGCACCTCGGCCTCCCGCGCGAGCATCCTCATGGGCACCGAACCGGTGTGGGCCCTGCTCGTCGGTGTCATCGTCGCCGGCGAAGCGATAGGACCGCTCGGGGTCGCCGGTGCCCTCGTGATCGTCGCTGCGACCTATGCCGGTCAGAGCATCGAACGGCGGCACCGGCAGCGAATGGCCCCGAGGGCCGAGGCAGCCCAAACAGCCGACCCAGCCCGGACGCGGCACCGCCGACTGACATGATCAGACCATGGTCTCGTCGTTCTCGATCGTCACGCGCGCGCCCGTACCGGCGGAGGCGCTGTTCGATGTGTCGTTGAGCATCGACGAGCATGTGGCGTCGATGGGCGAATCCGGCGAGCGCGCGATCGGCGGCGTCACCGCCGGCACGATCTCACTCGGCGAGACCGTGACGTGGCGAGCGCGCCACTTCGGCATCTGGTTCACGATGACCTCGCAGATCACGAGCCTCGAACGACCCCACCGATTCGTCGACGAGCAGGTGCGTGGCCCGTTCCGCTCGTTTCACCACGAACACCGCTTCGCGCGCGAGAGTGACGTGACGACCATGACCGACACGATCACCCTCGCATCGCCGGTGTTCGGCCGCGTCGCCGAGCGGATCATCCTCGTTCCCTACCTGCGCCGGCTGATCCGCATCCGTAACGCCCACCTCCTCAGCGCACTCGGAGTCACCCCGAGCACATACCCAGAGCGTGCGACCTGGCCGGACCACTCCCATCACGGCTATCGACGGTCGGAGGTGACCGCGCTCATCGGTCGCGGGGAGCAGGCGTGGGAGCGCGCCGCGCGCGACGTGCTGCAGTGGGCGGTGAAGACCCGCAGCGGCTTCACGATCGATGACGCCAGCCCGGTGACCCCTGGCGCCGAGCACACCATCACCGCGAAAGTCGCCGGCATCACCGTGCGAGAGCCGGTGCGCGTCGTATCGGTCGTCGAGACCGACGACCGTGTGGGGTTCTCGTACCGCACCCTCCCCGGCCACCCCGTCGACGGAGAAGAAGCATTCGTCGTTCATCGCGGAGGGGACGAGGTTCACCTCACCGTTCGCTCGCTGATGGCGCCTGGTCGAAACCAGCCGTGGCGGGCACTGCATCCCTTCCTCCGCATGGCACAGGTCGTCGCGAGGCGACGCTACCTTCGGGCACTGACCGCTCCATCAGTGCGGCAGCACGAGTGATGGCGTCAGCATCACCGTGGTGCGGGCGCGCACGTCACACGTAAGGCGAGAGGGCAGTGTTCAGCGCATCCACGAGCGGAGGAAGAAAGGTCTGATCGAGGCCTTCCAGTGTGAAGTCCAGCACGTTCCTCGGAGCATCCTGCACCCGTCCACGCACCTCGAGCCCACCGCGCGAGTTCATCTCGATGACGAGTTCGATCCACTCCTCCAGCGAACCGAGGCGTGCGATGCGCTGAGACCCGCGGATGAGCGCTTCGCAGTCCTCCAGGAGCCCAGTGACTTCACCGACGGTCAGGGTCGCGTCAGGGACCGAAGCGCGCATGCCGCCGACGACAACGACGATATGTACCCGCAACCACTGTGCGTCGTCGTTGTCGACTTCGGCGGGAAACTCCTTGGCCCGGATTCGCAGAGAGACGAAATCGTGCGCTCGCCCCAGGATGACCTCGTTCATCCCGCCATCCTCTCGCGCCTGGCCGCCGAAGCGCGTCTCCGGACCGACGCTGATGGGCGACGCGAGTACCCTCGGATCCGGGGAGGTCTCGATGGTCCGCGCGCTCAGCCGCCGCACGTTCACCGCGGCCGCCGCACTGTCGGCGCTGGCGGGTTTCACCGATGGTTTCGGCTTCGTGTACCTGGGCGGCTACTTCGTCTCGTTCATGAGCGGCAACACGACGCGGGCGAGCGTCGACCTCGTCTCGGCCGATCTGGGCTTCGCGGGCGCGGCGTTCCTGCTGATCGCATCGTTCGTGGTGGGTGCGATGTGCGGCACGGTCGTGCCGGGTGGCCGGGGGCGCGGCGAGACCCGCGTGCTCGCGGGGGTCACGGTCGTACTCACCCTCGCCGCCGCGACGACCCTGCTGCCGTGGACATGGCTGACCGGCGCACTCCTCGCGTTCTCGATGGGTGCGCTCAACACGGTCTTCGCCCGCGGCGGGGAGGTGTCGTTCGGCATCACCTACATGACCGGCGCGCTCGTCAAACTTGCACAGGCGATCGTTGCGGCGCTGCGCGGCGGCCCGGCGTGGGGATGGGTGCGCTACCTGGTGCTGTGGGCGTCGATCGCCGCAGGGGCGGTGCTGGGCGCGGGCGCGTACACGGCGTTCGGTCCTGCCGCGCTGTGGTTCGCGCCGGCCGTGCTGGCGGTCGGCCTGGCCGTGCCTCCGGCGCGCGCATGGCTCCACGTCTGACCACCCCTGTCCTGCGACGCGCGCGTCGGATACTCTGCCCCCAGCCGCCGGGAAAGGATGCCGATGTCCGACACGACCTGCCACCTCTCGATCTCGCTCGACGGCTACGTCGCAGGGCCCGACCAGAGCCTCGACGACCCGCTCGGACGGCGCGGGCTCGAGCTTCACCGCTGGCACCTGGGTGACGAGCGGGCAACGGATGCCGATGAGGCGGCATCCGCCTGGCTCGGCCGCCCGCGCGGCGCCTACGTCATGGGCCGCAACATGTTCGGTCCGATCCGCGGACCCTGGGATGACGATTGGCGCGGGTGGTGGGGACCGGAACCGCCGTACCACGCACCGGTGTTCGTGCTCACGCACCACCCGCGCGAATCGATCGAGATGCAGGGCGGCACCGTCTTCCACTTCGTCACCGACGGCTTCGACGCCGCGTACGCGCGGGCGCAGGAGACGGCGGCCGGTCGCGGCGTGCACATCGCCGGCGGCGCGTCGACCGTGCGGCAGGCGCTGAACGCCGGGGTGGTCGACGAGCTCACCCTCGACGTCGCGCCCGTGGTGCTCGGGGCCGGAGAGCGGCTCTTCGACGGCGTCCGCGAGCTGTCGCTCGAACCGGTCGAGGTGCTGAGCTCGCCCCTTGCCACGCACATCCGCTACCTCGTGGCCTGACGTGACGTCACCCGCTCCCGCTTCCGCCGCTCGGCACGACGTGCGCCCCGCGCAGGAGCCGACCACCGGCCAGCGCACGCACCGGTATCTGCGGCTGGCTCTCGTGGTGCTCGTGATCGCGCTGCTCACATCGGTGGCGGTCGAGATCGTCCGCACCGGCGTCGTGCTGCCGTCCATCAGCCACTACTTCTACACCCCGGCCCGCAACATCTTCGTCGGCTGCCTCATCGCCGTGTCGCTGGCGCTCCTCGCTCTTTCGGGCCGCGATCTCGAGACGGTGTTCCTCGACGTCGCTGCGATCTTCGCCCCGCTCATCGCGCTCGTGCCCACGGGGTACGACGACGACCCGGATGCCATCGCCCCGCAATGCCCGAAGGATGCCGAGTGCCTCCCCGCCGCCTACCTCCCCGACGTGCACAACGGCGTCATCACCTACGCGATCGTGATGGCGCTGATCGTTGCGACGGCTGTGACGCTGCGGGCCATCGAGCGAAGGCCCCTCCGCTCCACCCTCATCGTCGGGGCGGTCGGCGTCGTCGTCGCGCTCCTGCTGGTCGTGCTCGCTTTCGCGCCGGGCATCAGCCGGGGGTTCCCGTTCAACGACGCCCTGCCGATCAGCGTCCATTTCGCGGTGACGGCCGCGTTCTTCCTCGCGTTCGCGGCCGTGCCGCTCGTGAACGCCCTGCGGCGCACCGATGAGCCGGGCTCGACATCGCCCGCCCGCTGGCAGCGTGCCGTGTACGTGGCGGTACCGGCGCTGCTCGTGATCGACCTCGTGCTGCTGTTCGCGCTGATGACGCTCTGGCCGCGGATCGTGTTCTGGGGCGAAGCGATCGCGCTCCTCCTGTTCGCCCTGTTCTGGCTCGTGCAGACGATCGAGCGGTGGGCGGACGCGAATCCTCCCAGCCTGCGCTGACGGCCGGGCCGCGTCAGTCGAGGAACCACTCCTCGGCGAGCGCCTCACGCAGCTCACCGCGGCTGAGCGGGCGGAGTGCGGCGAGCACAGCGGTGACCTCGGCGGCATCCGCCCCTCGACCCGCCCCGTCGATGCTCGGCACGAGGTCGGGGCGGGCGACGACGGCGACGAGCTCGTCACCCTCGATCACCACGATGCCGGTGCCGTCGGGGCGCTCCCAGCGCTCACCGGAACGGATGCAGAACGCCGCATGGTCAGCGAGGGTGCCGCCGGATTCGTAGCCGTCGTCGGGTCTTGCGAGCCACAGGCAGGGCGCGGCGTCATCCTGCGCGGTCGGCGCGCGATCGACGGTGACCGTCGCAAGCCCGCCGCCTGCCGTGACGACGGTCGTCACCCCCGGACCCCCGCTCGCCGTGATCGAGACCACCGTCGCGCCGGGCAGGTCGACCGTACGCGAGTGCACCCCCGCCTCGAGGAAGTACGCGAAGTTCGCCTCACGCTGCGCCTGCGCCACGGAGTCGCGCTCGGCTTCCGCGGCCGCACGCTCCTGCAACCCACCCGCCGCCAGCGCGCCGATGACGACGACCGGCAGGAGGATGCCGACGGCACGCGACCAGCCTCTCCCCCGCCATCTCCAGATCCACAGGGCCAAGCCCACCCAGAGCGCGGCGCCCGCCGCGATCACGAGATACGCGACGTCGACCCCGCCGCCCGCAAACGGGACCCACAGCACGGGGATGCCGTTGGCGACGATCGCCGCCCCCACACACAGCGCCGTGGCCGCCACAGCGGCGCCGGCCACCACGACGTGGGCGCGGCCGGTGAACAGCTTCAGCACGACAGCCACCGCCGCCCACGCGAGCGCGAACACGACGACCACCCCGACGAGACCCGCCGCGCCTCCGAACAGCGCCATGACGAACGAGGTGACGCCGATCGACTGCGCGAGCACGAGCACCACCGCCACCGATGCGACCGCGCCCAGGAGCCGACCGGCCCCGATGCCGGGAGCTGCCGGTCGGGCTGACGCGTCCGGAGCGTCGCTCACCGCATCGGGATGATCTCGAGGGTGCGCTGCCACATCACCACCGACCAGGTGATGACGATGGCGAACGACAGCACGACCGAGCCGATCCACACCCACAGCGCTGTCAGACCGGAGCCGGTCTCGCGCTTGAGCACGACCGTGCGGCCGATGATGTAGACGCCGATCGAGATGATGAGCGCGAAGAATGCGAAGCCCCAGTGGAACGGCTTGGCGACCCCCCGCTTCTTCAGCTCTCGCCAGTCGAGCCACGAGAACAGCACCGACACGCCCAGCAGCACATAGCTCAGAAGGGTGATGAGGAGGATGGTGCCGACCCACTGCACGATGTACGCGCTCGCGGCGGCGTCATCGATCCGTCCGCCTTGGTCGAGCGCGATCATCGCGGTCAGGTAGTTGTTCCAGTCGAAGAAGAAGATCGACAGCACGGGGAGCGTCGAGGCGATGATCGCGAGATAGATCCACAGCGTGTTCGTGTCGGCGCCCGGAGCGGAAGGCGCGGCCTGCACGGGCGGTGCGGCCGGATACGTCTGATATGCCGACGCGGGATGCTGCGGCGCGGCTGCATAGCCCGGCGCGGCCGAGGGCGCAGCAGGGGCCGTCGGTGCCGCCTGCGGTGCGGCGGGCGCGTAGTTCTCCGTCCACTGCATGCCGTCCCACCACCGGTTGCGGGTGGAGTCGGTCGGGTCGGGGTACCAGCCGGCAGGCGTGGTCATCGTGTGCTCTCCTGGAGGTCGGCGCCCGCATGGGCGAGTTCGGCGAGGGCGCGGTCGCTGGATTCGGCGGCGACACCCGCTACGAGGTCGGTGAGCACGCGCACGTGGCGGCCGTGCTCGATCGCGTCGAGCGCCGAGGCGCGAACGCAGTAGTCGGTGGCGATGCCGACGATATCGACGTCGACGACTCCGTACCGGGTCAGCAGGTCGGCGACCGTCTCGCCGTCATCGGTCGCGCCCTCGAACATCGAGTACGCGGGCTTTCCCTGCCCCTTCTTCACGTGATGGGTCACCGCCGCCGTGTCGAACCCGGGGTCGTACTCCGCGCCGTCGGTCCCGGCGACGCAGTGGGGCGGCCAGGTGTCGACGAAGTCGGGCTCCCCCGCGGCGAAGTGGCCGCCGTTGTCGCCCTCGGCGTCGTGCCAGTCACGAGACGCGATCACGACGGCATAGTCGCCCGCGCGCGCGGCGAGGAACTCGGTGATTCCGGTGGCGACGGCATCCCCGCCCTCGACGCCCAGGGCTCCGCCCTCGGTGAAGTCGTTCTGCACGTCGACGATCAACAGTGCTCTGGTCATACGTCGAGCGTAACCGGGGTGCCCCGATTGGTGAACGGGGTACGGCCCCATGGTTCCCGCCCGCGAGGGGTGCGAGGGAAGCCATGGGGCCGTGTTGCCGCGTCGGGGCCGAGCCGAGGCGGCGGATGCCGTCAGCGGCGGCGGAGCGACCGCCGCGTCTTCGGCGTGGGTACTGCCGACGTCGCGGGCGCGGGATCCCCCTGCGCACCGGTCGACAGGGCGACACCCCGAGCGCCGTCGGTGCGCCACAGCTTCGACGGCCACCAGATCGCGCGCCCGATGTCGTACGACAGCGCGGGCACGAGGAGCGACCGCACGACGAACGTGTCGAGGAGCACACCGAAGGCCACGATGAAGGCGATCTGCGCGAGGAACAGGATCGGGATGACCCCGAGCGCCGCGAACGTCGCCGCCAGCACCAGCCCCGCCGAGGTGATGACCCCGCCGGTGGCCACGAGACCGCGAAGGATGCCGGGACGGGTGCCGTGCACGAGCGACTCCTCCCGCACCCTCGACATCAGGAAGATGTTGTAGTCGACGCCGAGCGCCACGAGGAACACGAATCCGAACAGCGGAACGGCAGGGTCGGCACCGGGGAATCCGAACACCTCGTTGAACACGAGGGCGCTGACGCCGAGAGCCGCGCCGAACGACACGATGACGCTGAGGATCAGCAGCACGGGGGCCAGGATCGAGCGCAGCAGCAGCATGAGGATCAGCAGCACCACGACCAGGATCACCGGGATGATGAGCGTGCGGTCGCGGATCGACGTGTCGTTGGTGTCGAGGTCGATGGCCGTCGCGCCGCCGACGAAGGCAACCCCTTCGCCGAACTCCGCGGTGAACGCCTCGCGCAGCTCGCGCACGGTCTCTTCAGCCTCGAGCGAGTCGGCCTCATCGGAGAGGGTGGCCACGAGCATGATGTCGCCCTCGGAGACCGTCGGGTCGGGAACCTCCGCACCGGGAGGACCGGCGACGGTGAAGACGGCCTCGCCGTCCTGCACCTCGACGCCCACCTGACCGGATGCCGAGTCGGCCGCGACGGCGGCGACCGAGTCGACCCCCTCGGAGTCGCCGAGGACCGTGACCGCCTCGGCCACGCGGTCTTCGGGAACGATGACGTAGAGCGGGCTGCCCGAGCCGGCGGGGAAGTGCTCGGCGAGCACATCCTGGCCGTCCCGCGCCTCACTGGCCCCCAGCACGAGGTCGCTGCCGGCAACACCGTCGGCCTTGAGCTGGAAGGCTCCCACGGTTGCGACGAGCAGCACGATGGTCGACAGGATCCAGGTGACCCTGGCGTTGCGGGCGACGAAGCGCGCCTGACGCGCCCAGAAGCCCTTCACCGGCTGGGTCAGATCGTCGGGAAGCTCCGCCGGCGGGTTCTTGGGGATGAACGGCCAGAACGCGGCGCGCCCGAACAGCGCGAGGAGCGCCGGCAGGAAGGTGAGCGCCGAGAGCATGGCGAACACGATGCCGATCGAGGCGATGGGCCCGAGGGCGCGGTTGCTGGCGAGGTCGCTGAGCAGAAGGCAGAGGAGGCCGGCGATCACGGTTCCGCCGGAGGCGACGATCGGCTCCCACGCGCCCTTCCACGACGCGACCACGGATTCCCACCGGCTGAGGCCGCGCGCGATCGACTCGCGGTACCTCGCCACGTACAACAGGGCGTAGTCGGTCGCGGCGCCGATGACGAGGATGAAGAGGATGCCCTGAACCTGCCCGTTGAGCACGACGATCTCGGCCTTGGCCAGCCACCACACGGTGAGCAGGGCCACACACAGCGCGAACACCGAGGTGAGCAGCACGAGGATCGGCAGCAGCGGTGATCGGTAGACGATGATCAGGATGATGAAGACGGCGCCGAGGGCGACGAGCAGCAGGAGGCCGTCGATGCCGGTGAAGCCCTTCGCCAGGTCGGCGGTGAATCCTGCAGGCCCGGTGACCCATGCGCGCAGGTCATCACCGAGTTCTTCTGCGACGAGGGTGCGCACCTCTTCGACGACCTCGCGCACGGAGGCGTCAGATTCGATCGGCACGAAGATCTGCACGGCGACACCGTCTTCCGACGGGATGGCGGGCGAGATCTCCCCCACGCCCTCCAGCTGCGCGATCGTGTCGGCCAGGTCGGACACCTCGGTGAGCTGGGCCTCGTCGAGCGCCGAATCGCTCTCGATCACGATCACCGCGGGGATCGTCTCGCCGCCGGTGAAGTCGGCGAGACGGTTCTGCACCTCGGTCGACTCCGCACTCTCGGGGAGGAACGACGACTGATCGTTGGTGGCGACCTCTTCGACCTTGCCGAAGTAGGGGCCGCCGATGGAGCCGCCGGCTACCCAGATCAGCACCAGCAGGACCGGGATGCCGATGCGCAGCCAACGACTGGGGAGGGTGCGCGATTTTGTCTCCATCTTCATATTGCTAGCTTATCTAGCAATATCTGGAAAAACCAACTCCCCCCGCGAAACGGCGCCCGCCACACCTGGCCGACGTTCGGCCCCCGTCGCCCCTAGGCTGGCGTCACCATGCTGGCCGCTCCCCTCGCCCTCCTCGGCGCCCTCATCTACGGTGCGGCCGATTTCCTCGGCGGCCTCGCGGCCCGCCGCCTCCGCTCCGCCGTCGTCACCGCCACCGCCGCCGCTGCCGGGCTCGTGGTCCTCCTCCCCGCCCTGCTGCTCGCGGGAAGCACCTGGCAGCTCGCTGATCTGCTGTGGGGCGCACTGTCGGGAATCACCGGCGCCGTCGCCATCGGGCTCCTCTATGCCTGCCTCGCCCTCGGCCCGATGAGCATCCTCTCCCCCATCACTGCCGTCGTCTCCGCGATCGCCCCGATGCTCTGGGGTCTCCTCGTGAGGGGCGAGGAGCTCTCCCCCCTCGGGTATCTCGGTCTCGCGTTCGCCCTCGTCGCCATCGTGCTGGTCGCCTTCCTGCCCGGCGAGCGCATCACGCGCCCGTCGCTTCGCGGCATCCTGATGGCGGTCGGCTCCGGCGCCGGCATCGGCGCCTTCCTCATCATCATCGACCAGACGAGCACCGACAGCGGCGTACTCCCGCTCGTCGCCAACCGCAGCGTCAGCGCGCTCATCATGACCGGCGTCGCCGTCGCCGTGGCCGTGTCGGCGGTGCGGCGTGGAACGAGCGCGCGCTCGGCGCTCACCATCGCCGACGAGGCCCGCCCGCATCCTGGCCCGACCCCCTCCGGACGCGCCGACCTCGAGCACGCCACGGCAGCGGCGACACGGGTCGCCGTCACCACCCGGCGGGCCTGGACCCTCGCCCTCGCCTGCGGTCTCGTCGATGCGATCGCCAACCTCGTGCTCCTGCTCGCCCTCCGCTCGGGAGGCGACCTCGCCGTCGTCTCCGCGCTGACCGCGCTCTACCCGGCCGGAACAGTGCTGCTGGCATCCGTCGTGCTCGGGGAACGCATCGCGCGCGTGCAGTGGGTGGGGCTCGTGCTGGCGCTCCTCGCCGGCGTGCTGCTCGCGGTCACCTGAACCCGTTCGACAACGATCCGCCCCCGCGAGGCGAGAGCCGGCGGCGCGCTCAGCGAGCGATGAAGATGAGCACCCACGAGGTGACCAGCGCCACCACGCCGAGGGCGAGCAGGCCCGCTGCCGCCCAGAGCACCGCGAGGAGGCCGGGTGGGCGGCGGGTGAGGCGCATGCGCCCGTGCCACCCGTAGCGATACCAGATGCGCGCGCGATCGACCCCGGCCAGCGCCGCGGCATCCGCTTCGCCCAGCAGCGCGTTGTTCGCGTCGCCGTCGGCGTCGAACCACCGCACGTACGTGCCCTCGTCTTCGTGGTCGACGAGCGCGTCTACGGCGAGCCACGTGCCGTCGCTGACCCAGAGGATGAGCGCGACGAGACCGAGGGCGAATGCACCGCCGAAGCCGATCCACGTGAAGATCTCGATCACCGCATCGAGGGGATCCACGCGACCTCCCGGAGCCTTGTGGAGCCACCTAAGGGAATCGAACCCTTGACCTATTCATTACGAGTGAATCGCTCTGCCGTCTGAGCTAAGGTGGCGCGTGCTGCTCGCGCATTGCACGATGATCGATCTTACAGGGTCGGCGACGGTGCTGCGAACCACGGATGCCCAGGCCGCGATCGGTGTCGGCGTGTTACGCCCTGATTCGGACCTGCCTCATCGCCCGCATACGTTCGATGAGGCACCGCGACGAGGCGAGCGCGGTCCACTCCTGTGTGCGGCGCTCCCCCGCGCGATGCCCCGAATCACAAGGAGCACCACATGTCCCAGCGGATCATCCGAGCGGCGGCTCTCGCCCTTCCCCTCGCCCTCCTCCTGAGCGCCTGCGCCGGCGCCGGCGGCGAGCAGCCCGGCAGCGACGCCGCCCCCGCCACCCAGGAGACGGTCAAGATCGGTGTCGTCGGCGCCGGCGACCCCTACTGGAAGACCTACACCGAAGCGGCCGCCGCCGAGGGCATCACCGTCGACCTGGTCGACTTCAGCGAGTACGCGCAGCCGAACCCGGCCCTTACCGCCGGGGAGCTCGACCTCAACCAGTTCCAGCACGTCATCTACCTCGCGACCTACAACGTGCAGTCCGACGCCGACCTGGTGCCCGTCGGCGCCACCGCGATCTACCCGCTCGGCCTCTACTCGGCGAAGTACGACTCCGTCGACGACATCCCCGCCGGCGAGACCGTCGCCGTGCCCAACGACGAGTCGAACCAGGCACGCGGCCTCCTCGTGCTCCAGTCGGCGGGCCTCATCGAGCTGAAAGACGGCGGCTCGATCTTCTCCACCGTCGCCGACGTGCTCGACACCTCGAAGGTGAAGGTCGAAGCCCTCGACGCCGCCTTCACCGCCACATCGCTCCCCGACGTGGCCGCCGCCATCATCAACAACGACTTCGTCACCGACGCGGGCCTGAGCTTCGACGACGCGATCGCCACCGACGACCCGTCCGACCCGAACGCCCTGCCGTACGTCAACATCTTCGCCGCCCGGGCCGAGGATGCCGACAACCCCACCTACCGGAAGCTCGTCGAGATCTACCAGAACACCCCTGAGGTGCAGGAGGGCGTGCAGGAGGCCTCCGGCAACACCGCCGTGCTGCTGAAGACTCCGGCATCCGACCTCGTCGACTCCCTCCACGACGTCGAAGACGACATCCGCGCCCAGCAGTAGCAGACACCGTCTCTGCAGCGAGACGTGCGGCGAGGCGACGCATCCACGAGGTGCGTCGCCTCGCCACCGTCATCTGCGCCCCACCCTCGCGCATCGACCCTGACGGGAGCACCATGACCCTCATCCGCTTCTCCGGCGTCACCAAGACCTTCCCCGCCCCCACCCGCGGGGGCACCCCCACCATCGCCGTCGACGACGTGTCGCTCGACGTCGCCGCGGGAACGATCACCGGCATCATCGGCTACTCCGGGGCGGGCAAATCCACCGTGCTGCGCCTCGTCAACGCGCTCGAGGTGCCCACGACCGGTTCCGTCGAGATCGACGGTCGCGACATCACGCGACTGCGCGAACGCGAGCTGCGGGCGCTGCGCAGCGACATCGGCATGATCTTCCAGCAGTTCAACCTCTTCGACTCCCGCACGGTCGCCGGGAACATCGCCTACCCGCTCGAAGTGGCCCGCCGCCCCCGCGCAGAGATCACGCGCCGCGTCGATGAGCTTCTCCGCTTCGTCGGGCTCGCCGACAAGGCCCGCAGCTATCCCGAGCAGCTCTCCGGCGGTCAGAAGCAGCGAGTCGGCATCGCCCGGGCCCTCGCCACCCAGCCGCGCATCCTCCTCGCCGACGAAGCCACGAGCGCCCTCGACCCCGAGACCACGCACGAAGTGCTCGACCTCCTCCGCCGCGTCAACGCAGAGCTGGGCGTCACCATCCTCGTGATCACCCACGAGATGGATGTGATCCGCAGCATCGCCGACCGGGTCGTCGTCATGGAACAGGGGCGCGTCATCGAAGACGGCACCGTCTTCGATGTGCTCTCGGCTCCCCGCCATCCGGCGACGCGACGCTTCGTCGCGAGCATCATCGACGAAGTGCCCCGCGGCGAGCATCTGGCCGAGCTGCGCCGCCGGCATCCTGGACGGGTCGTCACGTTCACCGTCCGCGACGGAGACGTGTCTCAGTCCGACGTGTTCGGTGTGCTCACCTCCGCCGGGGTGCGGTTCGAGCTCATCCACGGCGGGATCAACGACATCGGCGGCCGGGTGTTCGGACACCTCACGCTGTCGCTGACGGGCGCGCCCGACGCGATCGACCGCGCCGTCGCGGCCGCCGCGGCTTACGCCCCGCTCATCGAGGAGGACGCCCGTGGATAGGCTCATCGATCTTCTCCCCGACCTGTGGGAGGCCACTTTCGAGACGCTCTACGTCGTCTCGCTCGCCCTCATCTTCGGCGGCGCGCTCGGCCTCCTCCTCGGCCTCGCCCTGTACGCGACCCGTCCGGGGAGCCTCTTCCCGCAGCGCGTACTGTTCGGCGCCCTCAACGTGATCGTGAACGTGTTCCGGCCGATACCGTTCGTCATCCTGCTGGCCGCCGTGCAGCCGGTCGCACGCAGCATCGGCATCCCCGGAATCGGCCCCGAGTTCGGCGTCTTCGCGATCACCCTCGCCTCGATGTTCGCCATCAGCCGCATCGTCGAGCAGAACCTGCTGACCGTGCGACCGGGTGTGATCGAGGCGGCGCGTGCGGCGGGGGCGAGCCGGGCCCGGATCCTGTTCCGGCTCGTACCGCGTGAAGCCCTCGGCCCGCTGGTGCTGGGGTACACGTTCGTTGTCGTCGCCCTCGTCGACATGACGGCGATCGCCGGTGCGGTCGCGGCGGGCGGGCTCGGCGAGTTCGCCATCGTCTACGGCTTCAAGCAGTTCAACCCGTGGGTCACCTGGGCCGCCGTGCTCGTCATCGTCGTGATCGTGCAGGTGGTGCAGTTCGTCGGCAACGGCGTCGCGCGTCGCATCCTGCGCCGGTGATCTTCGGCGCCTGCGGCGTCGGCTCGCCGACCCGCCCGGTCACGTGCGGGTCAGGTCACTCGCAGCGCGTGCCGTCGGTGGGCACCTCGCCGGTGACGAGGTAGTCGACGACGATCCGGTCGACACAGCCGTTGCCCTTGTTGAAGCCGGTGTGGCCTTCACCCACCCGGGTGAGGAGCACGCCCGACGAGAGCTGTTCGGCGAGCGACACCGACCAGTCGTAGGGGGTCGCCGGGTCGTTCGTCGTGCCGATCACCAGGATCGG